>JAWOCH010000078.1:0-21255 GCA_046483865.1 Candidatus Brocadiia bacterium
CCCTCTTTACTGAACCGTATTCTGATGTTCTGCTTGACCTGTGACAAAAAGACGACTCCACTATATCCAGACCGGACCGGGGCGCCGCGGGATGCTCAACTCTGAGGTCCGCTGTGACGCGTTCTACGGCTGCTGCCCCGCATGTCCGGTTGGGTGTCTGTGTCATTTCCGTGGGCAGTTTGTGCCCTGCATGAGAGTCGCTATCAGAGGACAATTCGTCCCCGCAAAGGCGATGATCGCCAGATAAGGCATGTTACAGGCCCCGGGCCGTCGGGTCAAGTCTCAGCGGGGCCGTTTTTCTGGCCGTTGGCTGAGCGCTTTTGCTATAATCCTTCTCAGAAGTGGGGAATCTCCTCCCGCGGCGGCTGTCGGGGCCTGCGATGTGTGCTTCGCTGCGGATGCAAAGCAAGGGGGTTGCCCTTCTGTGCGGGCCACCGCGGCGTGGGTGCGGACGACGCGGCTGGCTCCAGGGCAACCCCTTGTTCTTTCCTTCTGGCGTCCGGGCGGCTACCCGTCGGCCGTGTGGCTGTAGCGTATCCGGACGACTCTCCTGTCGGTGTCCTTCCCGATGTGCACGTTAATCCGTTGGTCCGCCCAGCGAGCCGGCTCGGCCACGGGAGCATCTCCGTGGTGCTCGGTCAGCCGGCGGCACCAGGTGTCGTACAGGTCATCCAGCGTCTGCTCGTTACGCGGCTTCAGGTTGACCTCGATGGCACTCAGTTTGCCGTCTACCAGTCTGAACTTCGCGAGCTGGCTGCGGTTCTCGGTCATGTAGTGCGCCAGGACAGAGACCGGCCGACTGCCGCTGTAGTCCGCGCCGTGCCAGTTTATGGTGAATGCCCGCTCGATCTGGCTGCGCGTCATGCCGAAATCCGCCCTGTCCAGCGGCGGCGGCAGGCGGATAGGCTGGCCCTGTTTGGGTTCGGCCGGGGACTGGTGTGTGGCGTCTGAGGCAGCCGGCTCCTGAGCCCCACCGTCTGCTTCCGGGCCCGGCGTTGCCTCGTCGCCGGTGTCAGAAGCGGCTCCGCCATCCGGGCGTTGCGGCTGGTCGGCGGCCGTGCTGCCCTGTGCGGTGACTCGCCGGTGTGCGCCGGCCAGCAGTATGCCCTCGGCGCGGCGGTGCAGCCCGGGGTGGGACCACACCACCACTGCCGTGGCAGCCACAGCCAGCGCCGTGATGATCATCATGCGCATGGAATCGCTCCGTCCCCCTCACCGCCTCCACAGGGCAGAGAAAGCCGAGCCGGGCGTCCACAGCGAGCATACGGCGACAGGGCGCCCGGCACGGCGCTGCCGCATGTCTGCCTCCATTCCGCCGCCAGAAGCGCCAATCATGGTTGATTGTGCTTCCTGATCAGTCCGGGCGGTTGTGCAAAAGCCGTTCCGACAAAGTGCAACATGTCCCACGAGGTCGGAAACGGGCCTGCACGGGCCGATTCCTCCTGACAAATGGCATCCGGATTGCACAGTAGTTTCTGTTGCATAATGAACCAGGCCGTGTCCACGTACTCCGTGCGGGGGGGCACGGGAGAGGACTCCATGGGTCGCGAGCAACCCAGCGCGCCCGACGACGGCAGCCGACTGCAGGAGGAGTGCGCCGACGCTGAGGCGCCCGCGATGCGCTATCTGCCCGTCCATCTTGCCGTCATGCAGCCCGGTACGCTGGCGCCGGTGGATCTGCACATACACGTCGGGCCTCCCGCTGAGTACATCCTCTACAAGAAGGCGCGGGACGAACTGCGCGAGGAGATTCGCGAGCGCCTCCTGCAGCACGGCGTGCAGATGCTGTACATCCGCGAAACGGATGAGGACAAGTACCAGGACTACGTCGAGCACAATCTGTCGGCCATCATTCGTGACGACCTGATGCCGGAGAACAAGGCCGCCGAACTCGTCTATGAGACTTCTTCCCGGGTGATGGAGGATACCTTCAGGGAGCCCCGCGCCGGGCGCAACCTCCAGCGCGCGCACACCATGGTCGAGGCCACGGTCATGGCCATCCTGAAGGATCCGGAGTCGGTCTGGCACATGGCCGCCATAGCCGGCCACGACTACTACACGTTCACCCATTGTGTGCACGTGTCCATGTTCCTGGTGGCCGCCGCGCAAGACCTGATGGGCATCCGCGACCGCCACATGCTGGAGCAGATCGGCGGTGGCGGCATCCTGCACGACATCGGCAAGAGCCGGATACCGGCCGAGGTACTGAACAAGCCCGGCCGGCTGACCGCCGAGGAATGGGAGATGGTCAAGCAGCACCCGCGCACCGGGCTGCAGCTTGTGCGGCGGGACCGGCGGCTCAGGTCCGCAGGTGCGCGCATCGTGGAAGGGCACCACGAGCACTACGACGGCAGCGGATATCCCCGTGGACTGGCCGGCGAAGGCATAGCACGCATCGTCAGACTCAGCACGGTGGTGGACGTGTTCGACGCGCTGACCACCGAGCGCTGCTACGCCGCCGCCCGCAGCCCCTTCGACGCGCTGGAGATGATGCTGGAACAGATGGAGGGAACGTTTGATCAGCCGCTGCTGGGGGAGTTCATAAAGTTCCTCGGCCCCAAGGAGATGCGCAAGGCGCTCCGCGCCCGATGGGACGGTGCCCTGGCCGACGCACTGGAGCGCAAGATGGCCGTGGGCTGACGGCGCCGGCCCGCGGCGACCAACTGCCCAGGAGGCGAGCTGTGGCGGCGCCCAGCGACCAGCCCGAAACGCCTCAGGACACCCGCCAGAGCCACTTCCCCATACCCCTGGCCATCATGCAGCCCGGCACGGTGGCCCCGGTCAACATATACATTCGCACCGGCGACGCGCACAACCTCTACAAGACCGCCAACACCCCCCTGCGGGACGACATACGCGAACGGCTGCTCCAGCGCGGGGTTCGGCAGCTCTACCTGCGCCGGCAGGACAAGGACGCCTACTTCGACTACGTCGAACGCCACATCACCGACATCATCCGGGACGAACTCCTTCCCCCGCAGGAGGCCGCCCGCGTCGTATACCAGAGTTCCTCCCGGGTCATGGTGGATGTCTTTGCCGACCCCCGCTCCGGCAAGAACCTGCGCCGCGCCCAGGGCCTGGTCGAGGCCACTGTCATGTCCATCATGAAGCGCCCGGATTCGCTGTGGCAGATGACCTCTGTAGCTTCGCATGACTACTACACCTATACCCACTGCGTCAACGTGTGCATGTTCCTTGTGGGCGCCAGCCGGGAGCTCTTGGGCGTGGAGGGGGAGCCTCAACTGCGGCGCATCGGCCTGGGTGGCATCTTCCACGACGTCGGCAAGAGCCAGGTGCCCGAACACATCCTCAACAAACCCGGCAAACTGACGCCGGAGGAGTTCGAGGAAATCAAGCGACACCCCGCGCTGGGGGTGGAGCTGATCGCCGAACAGCGCAGTCTGTCCGTCGTGGCCTCCGCCATCGTGCGCAGTCATCATGAGCGCTACGAGGGGGGCGGCTACCCGGACGGGGTGCCCGCCGAGGGGCTGCGCGATGTGGTGCGGCTTTCCACGATTATTGACGTCTACGACGCCCTGACGACCGAGCGCTGCTATGCGCGGGCCCGTTCCCCGTTTGCCGCGCTCCAGCTCATGCTCAACGACATGGACGGGCACTTCGACCCCGACCTGCTGCGCAGGTTTGTGGCGTTCCTGGGACCGAGCCAGGCAGAAGGCCCCCCCATGGAAGCGCTGCGCGTAGCCTCCGGCGACGGGGAGTAGGAGAGGGAATCCTATGGACAGAACCCACGCCGGCAAAGGCCTTGAAGGCCCACCTCGGGCCGGGCCGGCCGAGAAGCGGGGAGAGGCGTCCCGGCCGCAGTCCGGACCGGGGGAGGAAGGTGCGTTCTTCCCCGTCTCCCTGGCGGTGATGCAGCCGGGCACTCTCGCGCCGGTGGACCTGTTCATCCGCGAGCGCAGCACAGGGGAGTACGTCCTCTACAAAGCGGCCCACACCAACCTGAGCGAGGAGACGCGGCATCGGCTGCTGGCCCGCGGCGTGGCCTGGCTCCACCTGCGCCGCAAGGACGAGGACGCCTACTTCAGTTACGTAGAGGACAACATAGCCCAGATAGTCACTGACGAACTGCTGCCCCGGGACGAAGCCTGCCGGCTGGTCTACCGTACCTCCAACCGTGTAGTGAGCGACGTGTTCGACGATCCCCGCTCCGGACGGAACCTGAAACGGGCCGAGAAGATGGTCAGTGCCACCGTTCAGGCCATCATCCGGGAACCCGATGCCCTGTGGTACATGACCTCGATGGCCACCCACGACTACTACACCTATACCCACAGCGTGAACGCCTGCATCTTCCTGGTGGCCGCGAGCCGGGACATGTTCGGCGTCAGCGAACCGAAGCGGCTCGAAGAGATCGGACTCGGCGGCGTGCTGCACGACATCGGCAAGAGCCAGATACCCTCCGAGGTACTCAGCAAACCCGGAGGCCTGACCGAGGCGGAATGGGAGCAGATGAAGCGTCATCCCGTACTGGGGCTCAACATCGTGACCAGCTTCCGTGCGCTGCCCGCCGGCGCCGCCTGCATCATCCGCAGTCATCACGAGAGGCTGGACGGGACGGGTTACCCGGACGGTATGGGCAGCGAGAGGCTGCCCTGGCTGGTGCGGCTGGCAGGGATCGTGGACACCTACGACGCGATGACCACCGAACGCGCCTATGCCCCCGCCCGGAGGCCCTACGAGGCCCTATCGGTCATGATGGAGCAGACCGAAGGCAAGCTGGACCAGGACATGCTGCGATCCTTCGTGCGTTTCCTCGGCCCGGACGGCTGACAGACAACGGCAGAACAGGATGCACGGGATAGGCAAGGTGAGGGGACGACAAGGCCGCTTGTTGCCGCCCCTGACACCATCATAGCCGTTGTCGTTCGTCGTGCTCGTGGTGTCGTCGTGCTTCCGTGTTCACTGCTGCTTCTTGTCGCTCTTGGCCTGCTGGTCGGTCTGGGCGTGTTTTTCGGCGAACTTGCGCAGCTTGTCCAGCCAGCCCTCCTTGGCCGGCTGGGGCGGGACGCGAGTGCCGCGCTTCTTCTCCTTCCGCTTCTCCCGACGCGTTTCGGCCACGGGCTTCAGTTCGATCTGTGCCGCCTTCTTCGTTATCAGCCATCTCTCGACCAGGCCGATGCTGGTGCTGACGGTCAGGTACAGGCATAGCCCGCTGGGGAAGTTGTAGAGTATCACGACGAAGAACAGGGGCAGCCACTTCATGATCTTCTGCTGCTGCTTGCCCTGTTCGGTGCCGGTGTCGGGGGTGAACTGCTGGTTCAGCAGCATGGCCGCCGCCATGAACAGGGGCAGCAGGTTGAACGCGTCGCCCAGGATGGGCAGTGTGAACGGCAGGCGGAACAGCGTGTCCGGGCGGCTCAGATCGTCCACCCAAAGGAACCCGGCGTGACGCAGCTCAATCGCTGCCCGCAACGCGCCGAACAGGGCGATCAGCACGGGAAGCTGCAGAAGCAGCGGCCCACAGCCGCTCAACGGCGAAACGCCGTACTTGCGCCACAGCTTCATCTGCTCCTGGGCCAGCTTCTCCCGATCGTCGCCGAACTGCTTCTGCAGCTCCGCTATCTCCGGCTGCAGCTTCTGCATCTTGGCCATGCTCATCTGGCTCTTGCGGGTCAGCGGGTGCAGGATCACCCGAACGAAGGCCGTCAGCAGGATGATGGCGATGCCGTAGTTGGGGATGACGCTGTAGATCAGGTTCAACACCACCAGGGCCAGCCGGCTTATGCTGGGCAGAAGGCCCAGGTCCACCACCTGTTCCAAACCCGCCCCGTAGGGCTCGAGCACTTCCTCCACCTTGGGTGCCGCCACCAGGCGATAGGCCACCGTTCGGCTCTGGCCCGGCTCGAGGGAGAAAGGTATCGTCCGGATGAGCACGGCTGCGTTGCGGGCCATCTTGCGCCGGTTGTTCATGTTGCGGATGCGCTCGCTGTTCCACCGGCCGCGGGCATTGACCAGGTCTTCCTCGATGACCGACACCGAGGCGACCTGGTCAACGATGTCCTCCTCCTCCAGCAGCATCGCGGCGAAGAAATAGTGGTTCACCAGGCCGGCCCAGGTAATGCCCGCCGAGTTGTTGGGCTCGTCGTCCTCGGGTCTGAGTTCGCCCGCCGAGCGTTTGGCGACGTCGTAGTCATCTCCCTTCAGCACTCCGATCCGCGTGCCCAGATGGCGCGTGTCCAGCGTCTCCCGCTCGATACCGGTTGGCCCCCTTATCGTGAGGGCCGCTTCCACCGCTGCCTCGCCCGCATTCAGCACTTCCAGCGTTTCTGTCATGTGATAACCGGCGCCCGGCTCGATCGTCTTGCGGAGGTCGAGTCGGTGCCCCTGACGGTCGGTGACGGAGCCCTCAAAGACGATTCGGTCAGGCGTCTGCTGCACGACACGATAGGTCAGGCGGTCAATGGGCAGTTCCGTGCGCCAGGCGCGCCCGCCGCGCTCACCGGACAGTGTGAGCCTGGCCGGCGCGTCGCTGTAGCGCCCCTGCTGGAAGTCCTTGAGCAAGGTCAGCGGGGGGCGCTCCTCGCCCACCTTGTAGGGCGCCTTGTACTTCTCGTCGGTGATCTGCAGCCGCTGCAGCGCCGCGCCCACGTTCGTCCACTCTGTGCGCAGGCGCTCGTTGGCCAGCACGAGGCCCTCTACCGGCTCGGGTCCCTGTTCGGGCTGAACGGGAGCCGGCTCGGGTGCGGTTGCTTCTGTGGCCTCCGCCGGCGGCTCCTCCTGCGGGGCCGGCGCGGGTTGCTGCGCAGGCATCGGCCGGCCGGCGTGTGGGCGGGGCTCGGGGCGCAGGAACAGATACTGGAACCCCCACCACACTGCCAGCACCAGGGCGCTGGCCAGCAGGAACTGTGCGAACGTTTTCTTATCCATGCGTGCTCGGGCGTAAGGGAGTTCGTCGTGCCTACGGAGTGCCCCGCGCCACCTTGATCACTGCCCCTGCAGCAGCCGCTCGGCCAGGAAACCGTCCAGCTCGGGCACAGCGCGTATCCTGCGGGCGGCTTCCTCTACGTTATACTCCACCTTGCGGAAGACTACCCGGTTGCCGTCAAACAAAGCGTATGCGGCGCGGGGGTCCCCGTCGCGTGGCTGGCCCACGCTGCCCACGTTGATGATGGTCTTCTTTTTGACAAGGTGGTAGCGGTAGTTCACCTCGCGCGGGCTCAAGTAGATCATGTCCTCGGTCCAGATGCCGGGCACGTGCGTGTGGCCGCAGAAGCAGAGCCAGTCAATCTGGTCGAACAGGGCGCGCAGCTTCTGCGGCTTGTAGATGTCCCGGGGATAGAGGTACTCGGTGATCGGGTCGCGCGGGGTGCCGTGCACGTAGAGTATGTCGTCCTCGACGTGGGTGGTCTCCAGCGTGTCCAGGAAATCCCATCGGCGCAGGTTCGCCATCCTGTCGTCGTTCAGGGGGCTGAGCTGCTCGCGGGTCCAGCTAAGGGAGCCCTTCGCCCGCTCATTGAAGTTCGAGCCGTCAAACTCGGTCAGCAGTGCCTGTTCATGGTTGCCGCGCAGAGTGATCTGGAAGTCCACGGCCAGGTCAATGCACTCCTTCGGATTGGCGCCGTAGCCGACGAAGTCGCCGAGGCAGACGATCTCGGTCGCCCCCTGGGCCTCCATGTCCGCCAGCACGGCCTCGAAGGCTTCTACGTTGGCGTGGATGTCGGAGGTTATCGCTATCACTGCTGCGGTGCCCGGCCCTTGAGTTCTTCCGGGGGAATGGCCTCATCCAGGAGCATGACGGGAATGCCGTCCCGGATGGGGAAGCCCCGCCCGCACTGGCTGCAGACAAGCACGTCGGCTCGTCGCTGCAGGGGTTCGTGGCACGCCGGACACACAAGAATGTCCAGCAAGGCGTCGTCGGGACCTTCCAGGTCTGGTTGCTGCTGTCCCGGGTTCAGTGCCATCTGCCGAATGCCCGATGTTAGCAAAAAGGCTCTGTGCCTTCAACCGGCGCGCACGCGGATGACCATTTCGACGGCGTCGTCGCCCGGCTGTTCCACGCTGATACGTCGCCGGCGCACAAGTTCCAGCAACGCAAGGAACATGCCCACCACCCGCTCCCGCGATGGACCACCGGAGAAGAACTCGATGAACCGCGCGCTGCCTCCTCCGCTGCGCAGCCGCTCCAGCACCTCCTCGACGTAGGCACTGACCGGCACGTGGCTGCGGACCACGTGGGTGGGGCGCTTCAGTTGCGTCTGCTCGACCACCTCGCTGAAGGCCGTCATCAAGTCCCAGACGGCCAGCTCCTCCAGAAGCACCTCCGGCGTGTCGGCCTCCTCTGCCTCAGGCTCGGGGCGGGGCCGGGCGGCGCGGGCGGCCCGGCGGCGTGCGCGCTCCTCCAGCTCGCCGGCGGCTTCCTTGTACTTCTTATACTCCAGCAGGCGGCGCACCAGCTCAACCCCCGGGTCCTCTTCCTCCTCCTCGTCCGTCTCGGCCGGGGGCAGCAGCGTGCGGCTCTTTATCTCCATCAGCGTTGCGGCCACCACCAGGAACTCCGCCGCCACGTTCACGTCGAACAGCTCCATCGCCCGCACCGCCGCCAGGTAGCGGTCCGTCACGCGCGAGACCGGCACCTCGAATACGTCCACCTCCTCCTGCTTGATCAGGTGCAGCAGCAGGTCCAGCGGCCCGCTGAACACGTCCAGCTCGGCCCGGAAATCCTGCAGGCTCAGCTCGGCCGGCGCGCTGCTTTGTTCGGCTTCGGTCATCTGCCTATCCCGCCATGGCGTAAGAGAAAAGCGCCCACGGATCCACACCTACGACCAGCCTGCCGAGCAGACTCGCAGGGAGCAGTATGACATAGGTAAGCAGCGGCAGTCTCAGGACGAACGAGGCCAGTATCAGCCCGAACAGGATGAACATGCCATACTGGTGGTTGAACCGCCGGTAGCTCTCATTGGCGGGGTATGGCAGGTAGTATTCCATGATGTGGTGACCGTCCAGTGGGCCGAGGGGTATAAGGTTGAAGACGGCCAGCACGAAGTTGATCATCACCAGGATGGCCAGGTAGCCCACCAGCGGGTTGCCCTGGACGTTCTGCACCGGCAGGTAGGCGAGCAGCCCCCGTAGCGCCAGGCCCACAACCAACCCCTGGGCCAGGTTGGAGCCGGGGCCGCAGGCGGTCGAGAGCATCATGCCGCGCGCCGGATCGCGGAAGTTCAGCGGGTTGACCTGCACGGGCTTGGCCCACCCGATGGGGGCGAACAGGATCATCAACGTACCCAGGGGGTCCAGGTGGGCCAGGGGATTGAGCGTAAGACGGCCCTGCATCCGGGGGGTGGGGTCGCCCAGCCGGTCCGCGCTCCAGGCGTGGGCGAACTCGTGCCCCACCAGCGCAGGCAGAAGCGCCAGGAACCGGAAAAGGGCCATGAAGGGGTCGAAAAACAGCACGCCGCTCGCTCCTCCGCTGCTCAGTCGCCTTGGCCGAAAAGCTCGATCTCTATCAGTTCGCACAAGATGTGGATCACCGTCGCGTGCGCCTCCTGCACCCGCGGGGTGGCGTCCGCCGGTGCGGTCAGCAGCAGGTCGCACTCGGCCGCCAGCGCGCCTCCGCCCCGGCCGGTGAAGCCGACGGTCAGCGCCCCGCGCCGGCGCGCCTCCCGCACGGCCGCCACCACGTTGGGCGAGTTGCCGCTCGTGGAGAAACCGATCACCGCATCCTCCGCGCCCACGAAAGCCTGCACCTGTTTGGTGAACACGTCCTCGACGGTGTAGTCGTTGGCCACGGCGGTCAGCACGCTGGTGTCGGTGCTCAGCGCGTGGCAGGGCAGGGGGGCGCGCTCCATCTGGAAGCGACCCACCAGCTCGCAGGCCATGTGCTGGGCGTCGGCGGCGCTGCCGCCGTTGCCCATCGTGTAGATGACGCCGCCTCTGCGCAGCACCTCCACCAGCCGGCGGCCGACCTGCTCTATCTCGTCCGCCTGCCCGACCATGTCCTGATGGGTGCTGGCAGTCGCGCGCAGGATGCGCTCAATCCTGTCCTTCATGGTTCTGTGCGATTCTCCGGATAAGCTCGGTAGTGGAGTAGCCCTCCGCCAGCGGCGCCAGGGCGACCTTCCCGCCGTACGACTCGACGAACTCGTGGCCGACAACCCCTTCCTTCGTGTAGTCGCCGCCTTTGACCAGCACGTCGGGGCGCACCTCCTTCAGCAGCGGCAGAACGCTTTCCTCCTCGAACACCACCACGTAGTCCACGTCGGCCAGGGAGGCCAGGATTCGCGCACGCACGCTCTCGGAGTTCACGGGCCGGCCGGGGCCCTTCAGCTTGCGGGCGGAGGCGTCGCTGTTCAGCCCGACGATCAGCACGTCCCCCTGCTCGCGGGCGTGGTGGATGAGCTGCACGTGTCCCAGGTGCACCAGGTCGAAGCAACCGTTGGTGAAGGCGATGCGCCGGCCCGCCTGCCGCAGGTCGTCCGCCAGCTGCGCGGCGCGGGCGCGGGGCACTATCTTCTGACTGACCGGGTCGGCGGCGTTGCGCAGCGCCTCGAGCAGCCGGGCCCGGGGCAGGGCAGTGGCGCCCCGCTCGGCGACCTCCAGTCCCGCGGCGAAGTTCGCCAGGGCCGCCGCGCCGGCGTGGTCGGCACCGGCTGCCAGCGCCAGGCTGAACGCGGCCGTGACCATGTCTCCCGCGCCGGTTACGTCCGCCACGTCCCGGGCCTGGGTGGTGATGTGGCCACGCCGGCCGGTGGCGGTGGCGAAGTAGAGCCCTTCCCGATCCAGCTTGATCAGGGCTGCTTCCAGCGACAGTTCCTCTATCAGCTTCTCCGCCGCGCGCGCGTAGTCCTCCTCTGTCCGCAGCGTCAGGCCCGTCGCCATCTGCGCCTCGTAGCGGTTGGGCAGCACGCACGCGGCGCCCCGATAGCGGACGTAATCCTCGGCCCGTTCGGGATCTACGACGACCGGTTTGCCCGCCGTGTCCGCCTGCTGTATGAGGTCGCGGATCAACTCCGCGTCCAGCGCGCCCTTGCCCATGTCCTGGATGATGACCACGTCGGCCTGCTTGATGCGCTCGTGCGCGGAGTGGCGCAGGGCGTCTGCGTCCCGGTCGCTCAGGTGGTCGGTCACCTCTTCGTCCACGCGCAGCATCTGCTGCAGTGCGCGTCCGGCGGACTGCACGTAGCCCAGGTAGCGCGTCTTGGTGGTGGTGGGCCTTTCGGCGGCGGTGACCAGGCCATCGGTGCCCACGCCGGCGGCGGCCAGCTCTTCACGCAGCGCGAGGGCGGCTTCGTCCTCGCCCACCACGCCGACGGCGAGGGCCTCAGCTCCAAGCCCACCCAGCATGGCGGCCACGCTGCCCGCACCGCCGGGGCGACGGTCGCGCCGCTGCACGCGCAGCACCGGTATGGGGCCCTCCGGCGAAACGCGCGACACATCCCCCCACACATAGGTGTCCAGCATCATGTCGCCTATGATGCAGATGGGGCGGCGCCCCGCGCCGGCCAGCAGCTCGTGGCAGACTGCGAAGTCCGAGGTCTGAAGTCTGAAGTCTGAAGGACCGCCTGCTGCGGCCGCTTCGTCTCTGGGGGCATCTATCATTTCTTCACACGGTCACTCGTGCCGGCGTTGTCGGTCCTGGGGGCCCTGGGCCTCCTCAATCGGGCAAGCCGTCCTGGATCTCCTTGAGCTTATCGGCGCTCTTGCGCAGGTCGGCGGCTTCGGTCTGGGACAGGCCAACCTTCAGCTGGCGCACTATGCCCTCGCGCCCCAGCACGCAGGGAATGCTCAGGCACACGTCCTCGATGCCCAGGTAGTTGTCAATCAGGGTGGAGACGGTCAGCACGCTGTGCTCGTCCCGCAGTATGGCTCCCACGATGCGCAACAGGGCCTGGCTTATGCCGTAGTAGGTGGCTCCCTTCGCGGCGATTACGTGATAGGCCGAGTCCCGCACCTGCCCGACTATTCGCTCGCGCCGGCGCTGGAAGTCGCACCTGCCGCACAGGTCGCAGAATCGGTCCATCTGCACGCCCGCCATGTGAGTCATGCTCCAGGCGGCCACCTCGCTGTCCCCGTGTTCGCCCAGTATATAGGCATGGATGTTGCGCGGGTCCACGTCGCAGTGGTCGCTCAACAGGAAACGGAACCGCGAGCTGTCCAGCACAGTGCCCGAGCCGATCACCTGCTGCCAGGGCAGCCCGGAGTGGCGGATGGCGTCGTAGGTCAGCACGTCCACCGGGTTGGTCACCATGACGATGACCGCGTCGCGGGTGTGCTCGAGCACCTGATTCATGATTGAGCGGCATATCTTCGCGTTGCGACCGGCCAGGTCCAGGCGCGACTCGCCCGGCTCCTGCGCGGCGCCGGCCGTGATCACCACCACCCGCGCGGCGGCGCAGTCCGCGTAGTCGCCCGCCCAGATGCTGACCGGAGGGGCGAAAAACAGCCCGTGGTTCAGGTCCATGGCCTCGCCCTCGACCTTCTCCCGGTCCAGATCGACCAGGACGATGTCCTCCGCCAGGCCGCTGTTCATCAGCGTGTAGGCGAAGGTCGAGCCGACGGAGCCGGCGCCGACTATCACAACGCGCTTGGCTTGTTCGTCCTGGGCGCGCATAGGAACCCCCTGGGGCGAAGTGTAACACGGCGAATATAGGCCAACGGCGCCGGAGAAGTCAACAACGGCGAACGGCAGCAGGCAGCCGGGAGCAACCGCGACGGCGCGCGGCAAGCATGTCGTTCTCCTTGACGAGTCGGGCTTGCTCGTCTACAGTTCTGCCCGCGTCAGCCAACCACCTTACCTTTCAGGCCGAGTTCCCATGGATAGAAGCGCAGAGGAGCTGGTGGGGGACCTGGACAGCTTCGATCCCCGGAGACGCCGCCAGGCCCTGGAGGCCCTTGTCGCCCTGCATCCGCCGCAGCAGACCCCGCACCGCCGCCCCGAGGTGAACGTCCACGTGCACACCTTCTACTCCTATAACGCCTACGGCTACTCCCCGAGCCGATTCGCCTGGGAGGCGCACCGCTACGGCCTGGAGGTGGCCGGCATAGTGGACTTCGACGTGCTGGACGGCACGGAGGAGTTCCTGGAGGCCGGCCGGCTGCTGCGGCTGAAGACCGTGTCCGGGTTCGAGACACGCGTGTTCGTGCCCGAGCTGGAGGGGTTGGTGACCAACTCGCCGCACGAACCGGGAGTGGCTTACCTGATCAGCACCGGTTTCGTGCAGCCGCCCCGGCCGGGGACCACGGCGGCGGAGACGCTGGCGCAGATGGCCGAATGCGCCCAGCGGCGCAACCGAAGGATGGTCCGCCGAGTCAACGAGCATCTGGAACCCGTCACGGTAGACTACGAGCAGGATGTGCTGCCGCTGACCCCCGCCGGGAACGCAACCGAGCGCCACATGCTGGTGGCCTACGACCGGAAGGCGCGGGAGATGTTCCCGGATGCCGGCGATCTGGCCCAGTTCTGGAGCGAGAAGCTCGAAGAACCGCCCGGCGCGGTGCGCGAGTTGCTGGACGAGCCGGTCGAGCTGAAGGCGCTCATCCGCGCACGGCTGATGAAGTACGGCGGAGTGGGCTATGCCGCCCCCGAAGAGGGCAGCTTCCCCCAGATGGACGATGTCCTGCGCATGATACTGGACTGCGGCGCCGTGCCCAGCGGCGGCTGGTTGGACGGCACCCATGAAGGCGAGCGGGATCCGGCGGAGCTGTTCGGCCTGTGGCGTCGCAAGGGTATTCCGTTCATCACCATCGTGCCCGACCGGAACTGGAACCTGGACGACCCGGAGGAGAAGGCGCTCAAGGTGGCCAAGCTCCACGAGGCCCTGGACACCGCGGTCGAGATGCAGTTCCCCCTGCTGGTGGGCACGGAGATGAACAAGCACGGCCGCAAGTTCGTGGACACCTTCTCCGCGCCCGAGCTGGAGCCCTACCGGCAGGTCTTCCTGGACGGCGCCCACACGGCCTGGGGGCACACGCTGCTGATGATGACAGCCGGAGTCGGTTACACGACCGACTGGGCCGAGGACCAGTTCGGCGAGGACCTTGGCGCGCGCAACGAGTTCTTCCGTCGGGTCGGGGCGGCGGCGTATCCGGACGAAGCCGTCCTGTCGCGCCTGGAGCGGCGCGGGCCCGAAGCCAGGCCGGACGAGCTGGTGGCCGCCGTGGAGTCCTGACGGCCCCTCCCTGCGGGCAAAACCGTTTGAACCTTCCGGCGGTCCGCTGCACTAAGGCGCACAGAAACGCCCTGCCGGCCTTGAGTGCGCCCGCAACCGCTGGGCGATAGGCCGGTAGGTCCGGCGTCCCGCCGGACAACGCGCGGCGAGACGCCGCGCCTACCCACTTGCAAGTGGTACCTGCAACAGCCGAGCAGGAAGGAGCAGCGTTGCTCTCCGGTCTCTGGACGATCGCCAAGAACTCCTTCATCGAGATCATCCGCCAGCCCGTATACGTCATTCTGCTGACGATGGGCATGGCGATGATAGCCTTCTCGCCGGCCGTGACAATGTTCAGTATGGTCGAAGACGAGAAGCTGATGGTGGACATCGGTCTGGCGACCATGGTTCTGCTCGGCATCGCTATCTCGGTCCTGAGTGTGACCCAGACTATCAGCCGGGAGATCGAGCGCCAGACCGTAGGGGCCATCCTGAGCAAGCCGGTCGGGCGGGGGCTGTTCGTGGCCGCCAAGTTCCTGGGTGTGACGATGGCCGTGGCAGTGGCCGGCTGGCTGCTTAGCCTGACGCTGTTCATCACGCTGCGCGTCGGCGTCCCTACCGCCGCCAACTACCAGGCCGACTGGCCGGCGATGATCGCAGTGGTGACGCCTTTCCTGCTGGCCGTGGCCATCGGCATCTACTCCAACTACTTCTACCGCTGGTCTTTCTCCAGCACGGCGGTGGTCTTCGGCGCGCTGCTCTACACGGTGTCCATGGGGCTGATGCTGGTGGTAACGCCCCAGTGGGGCCTGGACCTTGTCCCGAAGGTGTATCTTGACCGTTTCCTGCCCGAGGTGGCTACGGCGGCGGCCCTGGTGTGGCTTGGCGTGTGGGTCATCAGTTCTGTGGCGCTGGCTGCCTCCACCCGGGTGAACGTCATGCTGAACGCCATAATCTGCCTGACGGTGTTCTTTGTGGGCATGATTTCGCAGTTCCTGTTCGGCCAGTTCGCCGACACGTCCATTCCGGCTCGCGTGGCGCAGCACATCGTGCCCAACCTGCATGTGTTCTGGGTGGGAGACGCGCTGATGCACGAAGTGCCCCTGGTGCCACTGCGCTACCTGTGGACGGCGGCGGGCTACGCCGGCGGCTACTGCGCGGCCATGCTGGCGTTCGCTGCTTTCCTGTTCGAGAAACGCGAGGTCGTGTAGCGGAAATCCCGTGAGTGTAGAGGGGAACTGAGACGATGGCGAACCCGAGGAAACTCGAATACACGGCCGTGATAGGCCTGGTGCTGCAGGCCGTCTTCGTGCTGGTCTGCTGGATTCTGAGCGTCCAGAGCGGCGGCGCGGCCGCCCAGGCCGAGCTTTGGCACCTGGCCCTGGGCACTGTGGTGTGGCTTGTGGTGCTGATCCACGGCCGGCAGCGGCGCCTGGCGCGCGAGGAGCGCCAGGAGACGGAGGAACTGCGCGCCCGCCGCCTGAGCGAGGAGATCTTCGAGGAGACTGAGCTGGACACGATGCGGGCCAGCACCGGTCTGCTGATATTCGAGAAATACGTTGTCCCCGTGATAACCATCGCCCTCAGCGGCGGGCTGCTGTATTTCGCCTACTCCATCATCTCCACCGTGTGGGGTGCCGAGCTGCCCCCGATGCTGGAGCCCAGAACGCTGCTGCTCGGTACGGTTTGCATCGCCTTTGTGGGGTTCCTGGTGGGCAAGTACGCCGCCGGGTTGGCCCAGGTGAGCGGCTTCCGGCTGCTGCGGGCCGCCGGCGGATACATGCTGGGCAACGTGATCGCCTGCGTGCTGATCGCCGCGGCGGCCACGCTCTACCACTTCGAGGTGTTCTGGCCCGAGGTGGTGGTCACGTACCTGATCCCGGCCATCATGGGCCTTGTGGGGGTGGAGCTGCTTCTGAACCTTGTGTTGGATGTCTACCGTCCCCGCGTGCCCGGCCAGGAACGGCGCCCTCCGTATGACAGCCGACTGCTGAGCCTGTTTGCCGAACCGGAAGACGTGCTCAAGACGGTGGCCACCACGCTGGACTACCAGTTCGGTTTCAAGGTCAGCGAGACCTGGTTCTACCGTTTCATGGAGCGGGCCATAGTCCCACTGGTTCTGGTGCAGGTGCTGGCGCTGTGGGTGTTGAGCGCTGTGGTGGTGGTGGATCCCTACGAAGTGGCCTTTGTGGAAACGCTGGGCGTGCCGCATGTCAGTGCGCAGGACGCCGAGCAGGGCCTGCTGGCCACGCCCCTGCAGCCCGGCTATTACCTGAAGTGGCCGTGGCCGATCAGTGTGGCCCGTTTCGTTCCGGCCTATGAGATCCGCAGCGTCACCGTGGGCAAGGTCTACGAGCCGACAGCCGGCAGGTGGAGCCACCTGTACGAGGGGAACATAGACGTGACCCCCGAGCCGGACGTGATCCTGTGGCGCGAGCGACACATCAGCCCTACCAGGGGCTACGAGGTCAACTTCCTGGTGCCCAGCACCGCGCAACTGCCGGAGAAGGGCGCAATCCCGGCCGGGACGCCCATGCAGATGGCTGCCGCGCAGATGGACGTGGCGACGGCCGAGAGGACGATGCGCGCCGAAACGCCCATGCAGACGGCCGAAGCAGTGACGGGCCTGGCTACCGCCAGGGAGGCCCCCGAGGTGAACCTTGCCCGTCTGGAGGCCACCGTGCATTACCGCGCCAAGCTCAGAGACGACGGCACCGTGGACCCCCGTGCGGCCTTCATCCACAGCTACCAGCAACAGGACCTGGACGACCACGTCAAGAAACTGGCCTACCGGGTGCTGTATCGCATCGGGGCCACGCAGGACTTCATCAGGTGGATTGCAGAGGAGCGGGGTGAAACGGTCGCCAAGTTCCGCGACATGCTGCAGGAGGCAGTGGATCGCAACGAGATGGGTGTGGAGGTGGTGTTCTGCGGCATCAACGCCGTGCATCCCCCACCGGAAGTGGCTGGCGCCTACGAGGACGTCGTGACGGCCCTGGAGCAGAAGGAGGCCGCCGTGCTCGAGGGGGAGATAGAGGAGGTCAGGACGGTGGCCGACGCGAAGGCGTTCAGGGCGGAGATGATCAGCTTCGCCAGCGGCTATGCCGCGAAGCTGCTCGCGCAGGCGCAAGCGGAGAAGGAGCAGTTCCTGGTGCAGTTGACCGCCTATGCCAAGGCACCGTTGGTCTACATGTTCAGAAGCTACTTCGATACGCTGGAAGAGGCCCTGAAGGGCCAGCAGATATTCGTTGTTCCCGAGACGGCCAGCGAAGTCGACATCATAGACATGCAGCAGCGCATCCGTCCGCAGCTTCTCAACCTCGACGTCACGGAGGAATAACCGGATGAAGGAATCGAAACTGACAGTAGCAGTGGTCGGCCTGGTCTGCCTGGGGCTGCTGGCCTATCTGGTGTGTTTCAGCGTCCGGGTCGACGAGATGGCCGTCCTGTACTGGTTCAACAACGTGAAGGCGGTCGTCCGGCCCAGCCTGGGTCCCATGGCGGAGACGCCACTGCGGCTCCCGCCGGGGGCAGAGGACGCCGAGATCAAGCGCCGGGCCGGCTTGTTTCTCAAGTGGCCCTATCCCATTGACAAGGTCAAGAAATACAGTCAACGCATCCACACGCTGGAAGGCCCGCTGACACAGCAGCAGTTGCCCGACAGCAACCAGATCATACCCCGCGTCTACGCCACCTGGCGGGTGGTGGACCCGGTGGCGTTCGAAAACAGCCTGCGCAGCATCCGCTCGACTGCCGAGAGAAGGCTGAAGAACGTCATCGGCAACGAGACCGCCGTGGTGTTCGGCACGCACACGCTGGGCGACGTGGTCAACACCGACCGGGAGGAACTCGAGTTCGATCAGATCGAGGAGGAGATACTCACCGGCGTGCGGCGCAGCCTGGAGTCCGAGGAGAAGTCCTACGGCATCGAAGTCTGCTCGCTGGGCATCATGTGGGTCACGCTGCCCGAGGAGACCACCCAGGCGGTGTTCCGCCGGATGCAGAAGGAGCGCCAGAGGATAGCCGAGGAACTGCGCTCCGCAGGCCAGCGGATGAAGCGGGAGAAGGTAGCCGAAGCCCGCGAGGAACGGGACAAGATCATCGCCGAGGCCAATGCCACCGCCACGCAGATCAGAGCCCGGGCGGAGGCAGAGGCGGCCGAGTACTACGATACCTTTGCCAAGAACCAGGCGTTGTCCATCTTCCTGCGCCGGCTGGAGGCGATCCGTCGCATCGCGGCCAGCGCATCCGGCGAGAACCAGCCGCTCACCCTGGTGCTGAGTACCAAGTCGGAGCCCTTTGTTGCCTTCGAAGAGGGTATCGGGCAGGGGCAGTTGGAGAAGCTGACGCCCGGCAAGATGGACGAGCTGCTCCAGACGACCGAAGAGGCGTTCTCCTCGACCGCGGAGAAGTAATCCATGGCCAATGACGAAAGACCCATCGAACCACAGCCGCCCGAGGCCGGGCCCGAGCCGGAGTCTGAACTCAGCGAGGAGACCGGCAGCAAGGCTCTGGCCGATGCCCTGAAGACGAGCTTCTTCTTTCTGAAGGTGGTCATCCTGGTGATGGTGGTGGCCTACCTGGCCACGGGCGTGTTCAGCGTGCCGCCCTCGGAGGTGGCCTTCGTGCTGAACTTCGGCAAGCTGGTCCCGGAGGGCCAGGTGATGCGCCCCGGCACCGGACTGCACTTTCGCTGGCCGTGGCAGAAGGTGGAGACCGAGTCCACAGAGGAGAAGACACTGGAACTGGACAAGGAGTTCTGGCCGGGCCAGACCGACGTGAAGCAGCGCGGCATGGCCGGGCTCGACGTGCGCCGGGACGGCTACCTGATCACCGGCGATGTCAACGTGGTGCACATGAAGCTGCGCGCACGCTACCGGGTGCGTGATGACAACGAAGGCGCCATCGCCTACAAGTTCGGCATAGAGAAGCCCGAGGGAGTGCTGCGCAGACTGCTGGAAGCCGCCACGTGCAAAGTGGTGGGCACGATGCACGTGATGGACGTGATCGAGCGGGAAGGGCTGTTTAGCCGCATCGAACAGGAACTACGCGACCGCATCGAGGGTTTCGAGGATCGTGCGGGCATCCCCCTCGGGTTGGAGCTGGTGGCTGTGGAGGCCGTCGAAGTGCCCGAAGGCAAGAACCCGACCGAGCCCAGAGCAGTCAGTCGTTGGTTCTTCCAGGCCCAGGACGCCGTCAGCAGAAGGAACCAGTTGGTCCAGGAGGGCCAGACTGCCTACAGCCGCATGCTGCAGGAAGCTGAAGCCGAGAGAGCGGAGATTCTGGGCAAGGCCCAGGGAGAACGCACCGAGCTGGTGCGCGGCGCCAGGGCCGACGCACAAACCCTCCAGCGCATACTGCCCATCTACAACGAGTCGCCCGCAGTGCGGGCCATCCTGCTGGACCGCTTCTACAAGCGGGCCATCGAGGAAGTGGTCAGCAACTCGCCCGGCAGTTTCGTCCTCCATCGTACCAAGGGCGATTCCGCCCGCGAGCTGCGGCTCATGTTCAACAGAGTGCCGCCCGTGCCAGACCAGCAAAGGCAGGGCTCCCAGGGAGGCTGACCGAAAGCGCCGGCTCCACTCAGTCGGATGAAAGGGGATATGAACGGTGTCTGACACAACTGCCCAACTCGAAGCCCACCACGGATTCGAGCACGAACACGTGGGCTCGATCCAGAGCCGCCTGATCGTCACCTTCATCGGCGGCGTTATCGTGGCCAACGCCTACCTGGCGGACTACCTGCTGTTCCCCGACAAGCCGGCCATCGGGGCCATCAGTGCGTTCATCGGGGCCGTCATCCTGGCCACCCCCATCGTGCTGAGCGCGCTGCACGAGGTGCGCCGGGGCCGCATGCACATGACCGTCCTGGTGGCGGTGGCCGTGGTGGCTGCATTTGCCCTGGGCGATCCCGAGATGAAGATGGGCGGCTACAAGGTGGCCGGTGTCATCGCGTTTTTCATGCTGCTGGCTACGCTCATAGAGCAGCAGACCGCCGCCGGCGCGCGGGAGTCGGTGGAGAAACTGATGACACTGACGCCGCCGACGGCCGAGCTGATCTCCGGGGAGACCGTCGAGGTCTCCGAACTGAAACCGGGCGACCGGCTGCGCGTGCGCCCCGGCGACCGCATGCCCGCCGACGGGCGCATTATCACCGGGGAGACGACCATAAACGAAGCCACTATCACCGGCGAGTCCCTGCCCGCCGACAAGGGGGAGGGCGATGAGGTATTCGCCGGCACACACAACCTGACCGGCGCCCTGGAGGTGGAAGTCATCCGCGTGGGCGAGGACACCACCCTGGGCAAGGTCAAGCGGCTGATCCTGGAAGCCGAGCAGACACGCACCCCGTTCATGCAACTGATTGACCGCTACGCCGCCTGGTACACGCCGCTGATCCTGATGGTGGCCTTTGCGGTGTATGTGTTCAGCGGAGGCGACCAGGCGCGTGCGGTGGCGGTGCTGGTCATCGCCTGCCCGTGCGCCTTTGTGCTGGCCACCCCCACGGCCATGGTGGCCGGCCTGTCGGCCGCCGCCCGGCTGGGCATCCTGATCAAGAACGTGGGGCACCTGGAGGCAGCCGGTGACCTGACGGCCATGGTCTTTGACAAGACCGGCACGTTGACCACCGGCGCCCTGACCGTGACGCGCATGGCGCCGGCGGAAGGTGTGGATGGTGTCGAGCTGCTGGAGGCGGCGGCCAGCGTGGAGCAGAACTCCCGCCACCCGGTGGCCCAGGCCGTCTGCCGCGTGGCCGAGAGGGCCAACCTGCCGCTGAAGAACGTGCGGGACTTCCGTGAGACTCCCGGCAAGGGTGTCGTCGGCAAGGTCGGCGACAGCCAGGTGGTCATCGGGCGCGCCAGCTTCCTGGAGGAGGCCGGCGTGGACCTGTCCGCCGTGCGCAGCCAGCAGAAAGCCAGCGCCGGCACCGGCGGGATGAGTATGCTGTACGTGGCCAAGGACGGCGAGTGCATCGGCTGGGTTGGGCTGGAGGACAAGACGCGCCCCGAAGCACAGGCTTGCACCAGTGAACTGCAGGAGCTTGGCGTGAAGCGGCTCTCGCTGCTGACCGGTGACCGCTGGGGCGTGGCCAAGAAAGTGGCCGCAGAGCTGGGCTGCACCGATGTGCAGGGAGAGTGCCTGCCGGAGC
>JAWOCH010000278.1:0-16044 GCA_046483865.1 Candidatus Brocadiia bacterium
GGCCTGCCGCCTTGCCCTCGGGCTTCTCGCTCGACCTCGTCACGAACCGGGTTATGAGATAGTTTCTTACTCCCCGATGCCGATCTTGTGCTTCAGGGACTTGATCTTGTCGCGCAGTCGGGCGGCCATCTCGTAGTTCTCCCGCCGTATGGCCACTTCCTGCTCGATGCGCAGGCTGCGCAGAAGTTCGGAGTCATTCAGGGGCACGTTGTGACGCTCGCGCAGGCTGCGGCGCAGCTCGATCAGCATCTGTCGCTCGGGGCTGTCGGGCACTTCCTCGTCCAGCTCGTGCTGCAGGTAGAACTGCTCCACGTCCTGTATGCCGCGGTTCAGTGCGTCGAGCGCGGCGCGCACGTCGCCCCGGTTCACTTCCAGCAACATGCGGGCGCGCGCCCTGTCCAGGATCAGCCCGGGCCGATACTGGTCCACCTGCATGGTGTCTTCCAGGGGGCAGTGGCGCAGCAGTCTGAGGGCGCGCAGGGCGTGGTCCACGTCGGACAGCACGTGGTGGTAATCGCCCAGATGGAAGAACGCCTGGCTGCGGCGGTAGTAGTCGAACAGCTCCAGCACCAGCTCTTCGACCAGCTCGGGTGTCAGCGCGGAAGCCCCCGCACCGTGGGCGCAGACCACTTCCTCGCAGTGCTCCAGCACGCTTTCCCTGCCATGGGGGCGCAGTCCGTCGGGCCTGCCGTCGGCTTCCCACTGGATGAGCCCGTTGCGCACCCGCACCTGCACTTTCGGCCGGCCGTCAACGCCCACTACCTTGCGCACGTTGGCCGTGTCGTCTTCTTCGTCGTAGGGCCAGTCTTCGACGATTATGTCCAGGTCCATCGAACGAACGCCTTCTCCGGAGCCACTTCCATTATACGCCCGCCCCCTCAGAGCCGTCAACGTTTCCGCGCGCGGGACTACTGCTCGGGGGCGGCTTCGTCCGCGCTCTCGGCCGCCTCCCCGCCGCCCTGCGCGCTCACATAGCGCATGCGCAGGTCGGTCAACACGTTCTGGACGTAGGCCTGCTCCTCGTCGTCCAGGTTGCCTTCCATCTTGTCACGCAACAGCGAGATGGTGTCAATGAGGTATTCTGCCTCTTCCAGCCTCTGTTCACGCTTGCCGCTGGCGGGGTTCTCCAGCTCGCCCAGCTCCACCAGCGTCTGTGTGTAGAGCCCGGCCAGGAAGATGGGGATGCTGGGTTCGGGCAGGGGACCCTTGCCCGCCGCCGGCCCTGCGCCGGGGCGCGGCCGGGTGCCCTCTTCCTGCTCGCGCAGGCGGGCTTTCTCCTCCTGCACGGCCCTTTTCCACTCCTCGTCCACGTGGATGCGCGACTGTTCCTCCTGCTGCTCTTCGCTTTGCTCGACCATGGCTGACCTCCGTGACAGTCAGTTGTGCCCGGAACGCCTAACCATGGATAGGAGAACCGTTCCCGCGCCGTTTTTCAAGGGGAGCCTTCTTGGCGAGGGTCGCGGCTGGACAAGCGGGCGCGGCTCCCATAGGATGCGGCCGGTCACGGTCAGCACAACCGATGCGGGGTCGGCCATGGCACTGTGGGCGGGCATAGACGAGGCCGGTTACGGGCCGCCGCTGGGGCCGCTGGTCGTGGGCTGCGCGGCGTTCGAGCTGCGAGACGAACCGTCGGCCGGCATCATGTGGGAGTTGCTGAGCGACGCCGTCTGCCGCTCCGCGCGGGGCAGCGCCGGTCGGCTGGTCATCAACGACAGCAAAGAGGTCTACTCCCCGGCCCGCGGCCTGAAGCTGCTGGAGGACGGCGTTCTGGGCGTCGTCAGCGGGGCGATGGGCAGACGTTGCGAGCTGGCTCTCGACCTGCTCCGGCTGCTGGGCGCTGCTCAGGAGGACACTGCCGACCACGCCCCCTGGTTCGCCGGGGCGCCGCAGCTCGGCCTGCCGGTGGCCAGCAACCCGTCCGCCGTCGAGAGCAAGGCCGAACTGCTCCGCTCCGCGCTGGGACGCAGTGGTGTGCGCCTGATGGGCGTGCGGGCGGCGGTGGTGCTGCCGGCGGAATACAACCGCGTTGTGGCGCGCACGCGCAACAAGTCCCTGCTTCTGTTCCAGAGATGCGGACTGCTCCTGCAGGGGCTGTGGCGGCAGGCCGGTCCGGGCCCCGCCCACGTGACGGTGGATCGGCACGGGGCGCGCATGCGCTATCGCCGGCTGCTGCGGGACGCGTTCCCGCAGTGCCAGTGCGACATTCTGGGTGAGGAATCGTCGTGCTCGGCCTATCGGATCTGCGGCGGCGACAGGGCGCTGCACGTGACCTTCCTGGAGGAGGCCGACCGCAAGACGCTCCCGGCGGCGCTGGCCTCGATGCTGGCCAAGTACGTGCGCGAACTCTACATGACGGCCTTCAACCGCTACTGGGGTGAGCGCGTGCCGGAGTTGCGCCCGACAGCGGGCTACGGACGGGACGCCCACCGGTTCCTCCGCGACATCGCGCCGGTGCTGAAGGCGGAGGGAGTCGAGCGCAAGCGCCTGGTGCGGAGCCGCTGAGCGGAGCGATCAGAACAGCCCCGGCATGGCGGGAACGCCCTCGGCCAGCGCGACCACAATCTGCTTCAGGTCTTGCCAGGCCTTCTTCTTCTGGTGGGGGCTGCGCAGCAGGTAGGCCGGATGGTAGGTGGGCATGACGGGCACGCCGCGGAAGGCGTGCCACCGCCCGCGCATCTGACCCATCGCGCGATCCCCGCCCAGCAGCGTGTTGGATGCAGGGCGGCCCAGCGTGCAGATGATCCCGGGCTCTACCAGCTCGATCTGGCGCTCAAGGTACGGCCAGCACGCCTCGACTTCGTCCGCGCGGGGGTCGCGGTTGCCGGGGGGGCGGCTCTTGAGGATGTTGGTTATGTAGACTTCGTCCCGCGCCAGGCCCATCGCGTAGATCATCTGGTCCAGAAGCTGACCGGCCGGTCCGACGAACGGCTCGCCCAGGCGGTCTTCCTCCCGGCCGGGCGCCTCGCCGATGAACATCAGGTCGGCGGCCGGATCGCCGCGTGCGAACACGCCCTGGGTGCGCTCTTTGTGCAGGCGGCAGGCGGTGCAGCGCATGACCTGGGCCTCGATGCGCGCCAGCTCCTCGACAACCGGTGAGGAGGCGCCCGCAGGGAGCGCTTCCACGCCCATCATCTTCTCCAGCCTCAGCCGCTCTCTGAGCGTCTTGGGGTCCATCGTGGCGGGTGTCCTTCAGAGGTGACGGATTCGCCGACGCGCAGAAGTTTGCCGGCCGTGGCCGGCCCGTCCCACCGACGGCACGTTACGGAGCATGTTCGTCCGCCGGGGACGGCACCTGGAGGGCCACGCTTCCGTGTGGCCGTCTCCTGGCTGGCCTATGCTGCCGGCCGCATCCTATGTCAGACCCGGCCGGTCTGCAAGCTGCGGGCTGCTTCGAGCACCTGCTCCGTCGCCGGCCAGGCGTCGGTTCCATCGGACGCGACGACCGCCACTGCCGGGCCGCGGGGCGCCCATGTGCGCGGGTCAGTCGGCCCGAACACGGCCACAGTCGGCACTGCGAGCGCCGCCGCCAGGTGCGCCACGCCGCTGTCGTTGCACACCAGCAGCACGCATCCACGCAGCAGCGCGCCGATCTGCCCCAGTCCCAGCCCGCGTGCGGGAACCGCCGCCGGCAGGCGTTCCAGCAAGCGGCCGGTGGCTGCCTCGTCGGCCGGGCCTTCCAGCACCAGGCAGGGCCGCTCCATCCGTCGCACGAGCGCCGCGAACCGTTCCGCGGGCCAGCACTTGCGGGCCCCGCCGCTGCCGGCATGCACGGCCAGGGGCGCCGTCCTGCCCGGCAGTCGCGCGCCCAGCCAGCCCTCCGCCCACTCGGCCAGGTGGTCCGGCGGTGACAGCGCCCGCACCGGCACGTCACCCGCCGCCTCCACCTGTGCGACGGCCCGCGCGAAGTGCGCCGTCGCGTGTGTGCCGGCCGGCGGGCGCAGTGGGTGGACTATGACGGTGCCCGCGCACAGCCGCCGCGCGTTCCGCTCCAGCGCGTCCGCGCGGCCGGCGGAGTAGATCACCACCGCGTCCGCTCCGGAGAGCAGCCCGCTGTCGTCGCGCGCCAGGTCGGGGCGGAACCACGCGCTGAGCTGCCCCGCGTCGAACCGGCGCACGTGGAACTCCCGGGCCATCAGCGGCCGCAGCCGGTCCGCCCACGCGGAGCCGACCAGCGTGACCTGCGCGTCGGGCGCTTCGGCGAGCAGGATCTGCAACGCCGGCAAGGTCAGCAGCGTGTCCCCCAGGCCGCCGGCCCGGAGCACGCTCACGCGGGGACGAGCCCCGACCGCGAGGGCTTCGGCCAGCTCCGGTCGCAGCTTCGGCACAGGTGGGATCTCTCCCGGCACGTGTCATGCTTGTCGGCCGATCGTAAGGTAGGGCAAGCGCGCTCCGCCGGCAAGCCGCGCCTGTCGGGCGCGCATTGCCGGCCTTTTTGCAAACCGGCGCGGCGTTGACTACAATAGCTCCGACTGCCGAGGAAACCCCTGGTAAGAGGACCGATGAGAGAGAACGAAGAACTGCGGCCGTTCGGCGCCGAAGACGACGAGGACGAGGAACAGCCCCAGAAGAGCGTGGTGGACAGGCTTCTGGAGTCGCGCATAATCCTGCTGACCGAGGCCATCACCTCGGAACTGGCCGAGGAGATCACCTCCCGGCTGCTGCTGCTGGACGAGGAGGATGACGAGGCGCCCATAGACCTCTACATCAACTCGCCCGGAGGCAGCGTGGACGCGGGGTTTTCCATCTACGACATGGCGCGGTTCATCTCCGCTCCGGTGCGCTGCATATGCACCGGTCTGACGGCCAGCGCGGCGGTCATCGTCATGCTGGCCGCCGCGAAGGAGCAGCGCCTTTCCCTGCCCAACTCGCGTTTCCTGATCCACCAGCCCAGCGGGGGCGTGCGGGGCTCGACGGCCGACATCGAGATAGAAGCCGACCAGATCCTGAAGATCCGTCAGCGTATTAACACGCTGATCTCCGAAGAGACGGGCCAGCCCATCGAGAAAGTGGAGCAGGACACCCGCCGCAACTACTGGATGGAGGCCCAGGAGGCGGTGGAATACGGGCTGGTGTACGAAGTGATCCAATCTCGAAAGGACCTCGGCTGAGCGCCGGCGCGTCCGGAACTGCTCCGGCGCGCAGCCTGGACTGACGCGTGAAGCTGTCGGCCAGCATACCAGTCGCACCCGGGTCCGGCCGACGGGCCGGTCCGAAGCGCCCCCGGCGGTTGCCCGCCTTCATCCTTCCTTTGCCCGTCGTGTGGGAGGCGGGCAGTATGCTTCCCGCCCTGAGCAACGAGTTCAGAAGGAGCCTGTCATGATGCGGCGCTCTGCACGAAGAACCTTGATGCTGTTCGTCTTGCTGGCCATGGCTGCCGGAGCGGCGTCGGCAGCCGAGTCAGGACAGGAGGTGCCCCTTGCGGGTTTGTGCGAGGAGGCGTGTAGGGACGTCTACCAGGCGGCCTTGCGCCATGCCACACTCGAGCTGGGCTACGCACCGGCGGAGGAGGAGTTCCCCGGTCTGCCAGAGGACCTGGGCCGCTACTCCTGTCTTGTGCGCGCGGTTGAGGGCGGCCAGGCCCGGCGGGTGGTCCTGGGGCTGGAATCCTATGCCATGCGCGAGCCCTCCCTGTACCTGACGGCGCAGGCCGGAGGCGAGGAAGCCGCGGCGGACCTGGAGGCCATCGCTCAGGCGGCCGACCAGGCGGTGAAGGACATCCAGGAGTCGCCCCGCAAGTTCCGCTTCTCCGAACTGGTGCACGAGACTTACCAGTTGAGCTGCATAGACATGGAGAGCGCCGTGGAGATACTGGGGCAGCTCGGCTACAACACGGACCCGCCGGGGGGCGAGGTGGACCTGAGCCAGCTTCCTGTCATCTTTCCCATGCCGACAAAGGGCACCGACAGCGTGGTGTCCTCCCAGGCCTCCAAGCAGAAGCTGAACGACCAGACGCTCTCCGCGCCGCAGGACCGGCTGATGATCGTCTACCACCTGAGCCAGTGCACCGAGGCCGGCGAGCTGCAGCAGCTTTTGGACACCACCATTGACGTGCAGGAGCGGCAGGTGCTGATCGAGGGGCTGCTGATCGAGCTGACCGAGGACAACTTCCGCGAGCTGGGCACGGAGTTCGAGCTTTTCGGCAACGAGTTCCAGTGGTCCAGCTTCGCCAAGCCGGACGGATGGGTGCGGGGCGACCCTATACCGTTCGTGCTGTACCACAACCCGGAAGGCCTGGCCACCCCGGCCGACCTGGCCGAACGGCTGCGCTACACCATCCGCATGATCATCCAGCAGGGCCAGGGGGAGATCCTGTCCAGCCCCTCCGTGCTGGTGCTGAACAACCAGAACGCGCAGATACAGGTGGTGCGCGACGTGCCCATCGTCGAGACGCTGGTGCGTGAGAACACCACAAACTTCAAAGTCCGCTACGAGACTGTGGGCATCGTGCTGAACATACGCCCGCGCGTGAGCCAGGACGACCGCTCAGTGGCCCTGCAGATACTGGTGGAGGTCAGCGAGGCGCCGGAGGAGGACTTCATCGTCATCGAGGACCAGAACATCGCCCCGCTGATCAACCGGCGCATCGTCCAGACGGTTGCCCGCGTCCAGGACAACACGCCGTTCATCATCGGCGGCCTGATCCGCAACGAGGAGGCCCGCACGGTGGATCGGGTGCCCGTGCTGTCGCGCATCCCCATCCTGGGGCAGTTGTTCCAGCGCAGAACGAACCGCCGGGAGAAGCGCGAGGTCATCATCGTGCTGACTCCGCGGGTCATCTCCAGCCGGGGCACCCAGCGGGCCGTGCTGCCGAAGGACAGCGAGCGGTTCGACTTCCTGGACAACCGCCTGTTCCGCAACTCCTACCGGCTGAAGGCGGAGGACGTTTTCGACCTGGGCTTCCTGGAGACCAGCCAGACCATCCGGCGCACGATGGCCCGGGTCAGGCGCTTCGTGATGGGCAATCCGCAGTACGCCGGCCGTTCGCCGTTTGCTGAGATGGCCTCCGGTGTCATCCCCGGCGAGGACGCTGTGGTCATCCGGATGCTGTTCGAGATCGCCCGCGACAAGCTGGCCCTGCATGAGCGCATCCCGACCGAGAACATGCTGTTCTTCCTTATGGATTCGGACAAACCGGCCGGGTTCGACGTGCGCTTCATCGCCCGCAAGGGATACGGCGTGCTCGAGCAGGCCAGCCCGGACGGCACGCTCAAGGGCTACTTCAACCAGCCCTACCCGAAGGACGTTCTGCTGCTGAAGTTCCGGCAGGATCCCACCGGTGGTCTGGAGGAGGCCCTGCGGGCGCCCGTGGCAGAGATGGAGTGGGTCACGGTGCAGGATGAAGATGACGACGCCGTCGAACGGCGTCTGCACGAGTTGAACGCCATCGGCGAGGATTACGTGCCCGACAGCTTCGCCCTGGCGATCGAAGACCCGGACGGCCTGGTGCGCCTGAAGAACTCGATCGCGCTGCGCGAGATAGCGGCGGTCAACAACTTCGAGCGGCTGCTGGCCCTGCAGCGGTTCCGGGTGGGGCGGCGTATCGTGGTGCCCGAGTTCGGCTCCGAACAGGAACGCATGTTCCTGATAGACCACAACGTGGCCGAGAACTTCTACAAGAGCGACTACTACTACGCCGCCCTCAAGCAGCGGCTGGAGAAGGCTTACGAGATCGTGGACCGGACGCTACCCGAGGAGCTGCCGTGAACCGAATGCTGGCCGTAGCCGCACTGGCCCTGTTGGCAGGCTGCGCCGGGCCCCGCGATGAGGCGCCCGGCCCGGTTGCGCCGCCGGCCGGCCCGGAGGCCCGGGTTCAGACGGGCATGAGCGCAGAGGATGTCCGCGCCGAACTCGGAGAGCCGGCCCTGTGCCAGACCGCCGGGCAGGCGGACGAGATACAGATGTGGTACTATGAGAGTGGCGTGGTCGTGATACTGGAAGGGGGCCGGGTGCGTTTCCGCGGCCGCGCGGCCGCCCCGGCGCCCGGCGAGGGATCGGAAGGCGGGACGCCCTGATGGCCGCCAGTCGAAAGGCCGGCTCTCTGCGGCAGATGGTTGCTCTGCTCAGCCCGCACCGGGTTGTGCTGGGCGGGGTGTTCCTGTGCTTCATCGCGCTGGCCTTCCTCGAGCTGGCCATGCCCAAGGTCCTGGGCTACGTCATAGACAACGTCTTCAAGGCGGGCGTTCCCACCACGGAGGAAGCGCTCCGGCACAGCGTGTCCATGGTGGTGAGGGTGCTTGTGGTGGTGCTGGGCATCTACGGCCTGCGCAACTTGCTCTACTACGTGTCCAAGCCCCGCATGATCGTCGTGGGCGAGAAGGTGGCCTTCGACATGCGCCAGCGGCTCATCAGCCACCTGCACACCCTATCGGTGGATTTCTACCAGCGCAGCAACCCGGGCAAGATCTCCGCGCGCGTGCTGCAGGACGTGCAGAAGGTAAAGCAGTTCATCCAGGACGAGCTGGCCAAGCTGGCCATCAACGTGCTGGTGCTGCTGGTGGCGGCGGGCATCATGTTCTACATCAACTGGTTCCTCACCCTGGTGACGCTCGCCGTCATGCCGTTCCACGTGCTGGTCTACTACCTGTTCCGCCGGCCGATCGCCACCTATGCCCGTGAGGCCAGCGAGCGGACGGCCGACGTGAGCGGCAACCTGGTCGAGCAGTTCGACGCCGGTGGAGCGGCCACCGTCAAGGCGGCGGCCACGCAGCTCCTGGAGCAGGAGAAGATCCGCCGCTCCATGCGCAAGGGCATGCAGGCGCAGATCAAGCAGAGCAAGTACTACACCCTCCAGAAAGTCAGCGCCGACCTGCTGGTCGGGCTGGGCAACATCGTGGTGGTGGGCCTGGGCGGATACCTGTTTCTCTACGGCAAGGGCTTGAGCGCCGGCGACTTCCTGACCTTCTATCTTGTGGTGGGCAAGCTCTACCCCCGGCTGCTCAAACTGGTGGGGCAGGCGGGCAAGTTCACCCGCACGGCCACGTCGGTGGATCGGGTCCATGAGATCCTCGACATCGAGCCCGGCGTGCGTGAGAGCGAGCGCGCCATCCCGGCGGAGATCCACCAGGGCCAGGTCGAGTTTCGCGACGTGACCTTCTCCTACAACGGCGGCAAGAAGGTCCTGGACGACGTGTCCTTCACCATCCGGCCCAAAGAGCACGTGCTGATTACCGGCCCCAGCGGCGCCGGCAAGAGCACGTGCGTGAACCTGATCCCCCGGTTCTACGACCCGCAGCAGGGCCAGATACGCGTGGACGGCCGCAACGTGCGCGACTTCACGCTGGGCGCCCTGCGGCGGCAGATCGGCTTCGTGTTCCAGGACTGCTTCCTGTTCAACGACAGCGTCATGGCCAACATCCGCTACGCCTGGCCCCAGGCGTCGAACGAGCAGGTGATCGAGGCCGCCTGCCGGGCCTATGCGGACGAGTTCATCCGCCGCTTGCCCAACGGCTACAACACGGCCATTGGCGACGGGGGCGTTCAGCTATCCGCCGGCGAGAAGAGGCGGCTGATGATCGCCCGCGCCATACTGAAGAACCCGAAGATCCTCATCATGGACGAGCCCCTGGTGTCCCTGGACAGGGAGGCACGCGAACGGGCGCTGGAGGGCCTGTCCAGCCTGATCCGGGACCGGACTGTGCTGACCATCAGTCACTACCCGGACGAACTGCCCTACGCCGACCGGCAGGTGCACATCTGCGACGGCAAGGTGACGGTGCGCGAGCTTTCCGGCGAGATAGTGCGCCCCGGCTAAGCCGCCCGGTTCCGCCCGAACACAGGAGATGCTCCGGATGGGTCGCGCCGCCGACGAGCTGTCCACACTTGTGGTGGTGCCCACCTACAACGAGCGGGAGAATATCGTCCGCCTGCTGCGGGAGATACTGCGGCAGGGCAGTGCCGTCGAAGTGCTGGTGGTGGACGACAACAGCCCGGACGGCACCCCCGAACTGGTCGAGCAGATGGCCGACGATGGGCCGCGCGTCCATCTGTTGCGCAGGGAGGGCAAGCTCGGCCTGGGCACGGCGCACATCGCCGGCTACCGCTGGGCGCTGGGGCGCGATTACAGCCGCGTCATCACCATGGACGCGGACTTCAGCCATCCCCCGGAGCGGATCCCCGCCATGCTGGAGGCCAGCCGGGAGGCGGACGTGGTCATCGGTTCTCGCTACTGCCCCGGCGGCGGTCACGAGCAGTGGCCCTTCCACCGAATCCTGCTCAGCTCGACCTCCAACGTGGTGGCGCGGCTGTGCCTGCGCCTGAAGCCGGCTGACTGCACCGGCGCGTTCCGCTGCTTCCGTCGTTCCGTTCTGGAGAACATAGCCACCGAGAACATCGTTTCGCGCGGCTACTCGTTCCAGGAGGAGATGCTCTGGCACTGCTCCGGCAGGGGCTGGCGTATCGCGGAGGTGCCCATCACCTTCCAGGACCGCCGGGGCGGCGAGTCGAAGATGTCCCTGCGGGAGATATTCGGCGGGGTAGCCACCATCGTGCGGCTGGTGTTCACCCCGGAGGGGCGCAAGATGCCTTCTCGAGCCGCGCCGTCGGGCCGGGACCGTGGGGTTGCGGTCGGGCGCGGCCGGGACTAACATGGCCCTGCTCTTCGCGTTTCCTGCTCAAGGAGGAGACAACCGGTGAAAGCGCGGTATGCAGTTGCCTTGATTGTGGCCGCACTGTGCATTGTCAGCGGGTGTGCCGGGCCGGGGGGGCCGGCGCCTGAGCTGACCGCGCAGGAATCGGCCCAGATCCGTGAGTTGCTCACGGACTTTGCGGCCGCCGTTCGGGCCAAGTACCCCGAGGCCATGCAGCGGCTGCTGCCGCCGGGCACCAGCGGCAATCGGTCGGCCACACTGGCTTTCCGCTTCGAGCAGGCCTCCTGGATGGTGTGCTACAGCGGCTACACGGCGAACACCCAGGCCGCCCTGAGCCCCCCCAATGTGTCGCGCGTCGAGCCGGGGAAGATCGAAGTGATCCTGCCGGGCAACAACGACCGCGGGGAGAGTCTGCGGGACAGTGTGGTGCTCGCCCGCTCGGACGGGCAGTGGTGGCTGCACGATTTCACGCTGGAACTGCCGGAGAAGGACGACCTTCTCGACCCTCCGACCGAGGTGCGCGCGGCCCTGCGGGCTGCGGTGCTGCCGGTGCTGCGCGACCTGATGGAGGGCAGCGCCGGGAACGTCTACTACGCCCTGCCGGACGAGCCGGGCGCCCATCACCGACCGGCGAAGGCGGGGTTCTTCAAACGCCTGCTCGGCGCGCCGGAGAGCGTTTCGGTCTTCAGCGACCTGCGCATCATCGTGCAGCTCGACGTGCTGGCCTGGCCCGACCCCTCCCAGCCGCTGGAGGTGCTCTACAAGTCGCCCGGCGTGGTCAGCGTCCACTACGAGGTGCCGTATAGCTGGCGAAGCGGGCGGGCGGGGGAGCCGGAGATGCTGGAGCTGGACTTCATATTCGTCAAGCGCCGGGGGGGATGGAGCTTCACCCGATTCCGCGCTTCCGGCGAGGCACTTCCCTACAGTTGACGGTCGCGGGCCACAGGTAGGTACGCCGTCCCCGCCGGACCAGGGCCGCCGTACGGCGCCCGAGACGCCGCGCCTACCCGATTCAGCGAGATGCCTGCGGCTCTGGAGCGTTTCTTCATAAGGCTGCGGAGCGCATGGCGCCTTCACCCGAGGACGAACGCGGCGGCTTCCTGCTCGAGGTGTCCGCCGGAGCCGCGCCCCAGGACCTGCTGGAGTTCCTCAGCTCCCGCTTCATCAACCGCTCAAAGACGGCGCTGCGTCGCCTCGTGGGGGAGGGCCGCGTCGCGGTGAACGGCAGAACCGGCACCACTGGCAAGACCGTCCGCCCCGGGGACGTGGTTGCTGTGCCGGAGGGCGTGCGGCCCGGCCTGCCGCCCGAACAGGTGCTCGGGCTGGACATCGTCTACGAAGATTCCGCCCATCTGTGCATCAACAAGCCCGCCGGGCATCCCGTGCTGCCCGGCCGGGGAGGGGAGGGCGCCGAGTTCTACGAGTCGCTTGTCGCCTACCTTAACCGCGGCGCGCCCGAGGGGGGTCCCTACCGGCGCCCCCACGTGGTCCACAGGCTGGACCGGGAGACGAGCGGCGTGCTGCTGGTGGCCGCGAACGTCGAGGCCGCCCGCTCCCTGAGCATGCAGTTCCAGAACCGTCGCATCGGCAAGCAATACCTGGCTTTGGTTGAGGGCGTGTTCCCCCGCCAGCGGGTTACGCTCGAGATACCCATCGAACGCAAGCCGGGCAGCCTGTGCCAGATGCGCGCGGCCCGCAGAGGAGGCAGCCGGGCGGTGACCGAGCTGGAGGTCGAGCAGCGGTTCGGCCATTTCACATTGCTTCGGGCACGGCCCGTGACCGGCCGGCAGCACCAGATACGGGTGCATCTGGCCGCGTCGGGCTATCCGCCGGCCGTGGACGCGCTCTATGGCCGCCGGGAGGCGCTGACAGGACGGGAGTTTCGCCGCCTGGTCGGTCCGGCCGCGCGGGTTCCCTCGGCACAGACGCTGCTGGCACGCTGCCCTCTGCACGCCGCCGCCATCCGCTACACTCATCCGACCACCGGCGCGCCGATGGAGCATCGGGCACCCACCCCGACGGACATAACCGGGCTGCTGGAGGTGCTGGCGGAGCAGGATCCAGCCCCGACTCCGCCGTTGCAGGACGGCTGACCCGGCGGTTATTCTGAGCCTTCTGCGGAGCTTGTTGTCCGCCCTCTGGAGGGGCATATGGCGGCCAGACAGCCTGTGCTGATCATGATCCAGGGCCCGAAACCGGGCAGCTTCTGGAAGCTGTCACGCAACCGGGTCACTACCATCGGGCGCTCCTCCCGCAACACCATTCGCCTGACCAACCCGTCGGTCAGCCGCTTCCACTGCGAACTGGCGCTGGTCAACGGCCGCTGGGTGGTCACCGACCTCAACAGCAAGAAGGGCACGGTGGTGAACGGGGAGAAGATCCCTCACCGCCGCGTGCTCACTCCCGGCGACACGGTCCGGCTGACTTCGGTCGTGTTCCGCTTCGATATGCTGGATGAGGACGTGCGTCGCTCCAGCCCGTTGCTGGCGATCCGCGAGGCGGAGCTGGACAGCCGGCTGGAGGTTAAGGAGGAGCCGGTGGCCAGCCTGGACGACATCCGCCTGCGCACGCGCCTGGCAACGCGCAGCAGCGAGGAGGGCGCCGCCCCACCCATGCGTGCGTTCCGGGAGAACGTGGCGTTCCTGGTGGCCGTTGCGCTGGTTGTCGGCGTCCTGTGTGGCGGCGTCCTGCTCTACGCGCACGGAGTGCTCGCGCCCCGCCGCTCCCTGCTGGCGGGCGCCGAGCCCGATGTGCAGGCTCTGTATCGGCAGGGCGTGAAGGAAATCGAGGCAGGAGAGCTTCGGCCGGGGGTGGCGCAGCTCCGCCGGGTCGAGCGGGAACACCCGGACACCCGCGTCGCCCGCATGGCCCGCCAGCAGATCGAGAGCGCTCTGTGGAGCGCCCTCGAGCAGGGGCTGTCCGAGCTGACCGAAGCCGAAACGGCCGGGGATTTCGCCCGGGCGCTGTCCCTGGTGGAGGGACTGCGGGAGTTGCCGCTCCCGGAAGACGCCCTGATTCTGCTGAGCAACCGGGAGCAATACATGCGCCGCCTTGCTCGGGCCGAGCTGGAAGCCGTCCGACGCCAGGCCGACTACCTGCTGGACGAGGGACGCCGCGAACAGGCCGTGCGCCTGCTCGAACGGGCCAACCAGCGCATCGGGCTGCCCGAACTGGCCGACCGGGCCGCCCGCCTGGCAGACGAGGTCAGAGGATCCTCCTGAGGAGCACCCGATATGCCCGCACAAGCCCCCGAATCCCTGGAAACCAACGAGGAACGCCTGGTCGAGATATCCGTCCTGGGCCAGGTGTCCGCCCCCGTCAGCAGCGCCCGCTGGCGCCTGGACCCCGACGGCGTGGCCAGCATCCTGCCGGGAGTGGGCGGCATCACCTATAACTGCAAGGTCGGCGACAGCGCCCTGGACTGGGAATCCGACCACGTCGAGCCCGGCGTATCCGTCAAGAACGACGACAAGGACAAGAACACCGCCTTCAACATGCTCGCCTGCGTGGGGAACGTGGGCACGGTGGTCAGCGGCGACGCCAAGGGCGCTGAGGGAGTGGTGACCGGCACGCACGGAGGCATCGAGCACGTGCTGATGGACTTCCCCGACGAGGCCCTCGCGAAGCTGGTCGTCGGCGACAAAGTGCAGGTGCGCAGCCGCGGCCTGGGCCTCAAACTGCTGAACATGCCCCAGATCAGTCTGATGAACATGGATCCCCGCCTGCTGGCGGCGCTCGACCCGCGCCCCGACGGTGACCTGCTGCGCGTGCGCGTGGCGCGGCGTATCCCGGCCGCGCTCATGGGCAGCGGCCTCGGACGGGCCCACACGCTGACGGGGGACTATGACATCCAGATCTTCGATGATGACGTAGTGGGTGAATACGACCTGGCCGGGCTGCGCCTGGGCGACCTGGTCGCTGTCGAGGACGCCGACCACACCTACGGGCGCGCGTATCGCCGCGGGGCGATCAGCGTGGGCCTGGTGGTGCACTGCCGCTGCACCCAGGCCGGACACGGCCCCGGGCTGACCAGCCTGATGAGCAGCCGGAGCGGCGCAATCCGGCCCGTGCAGGACGAGGAGGCCAACATTGCCAACCTGCTGGGCATAGGGCGCGCAAGAGCGGAGGGCGGACGGTCATGAAACCCCGCCAGTTCGGACCCTACACGCTGCTGGAGCACATGGGCAAGGGGGGCATGGGCAGCGTGTATCGCGCCTCCGAGGGGGAGGGCGGCCGCATCGTGGCCGTGAAGGTTTTCGAATCGGGCGAGGACAGGGAACCCGAGACCAGCCGCAAGCTGCGCGATCGCGAGGTGCGCATGCTGGTCAGCGTCCAGCACCCCAACATAGTCAAGTTCTTCGAATCCGGGCAGGTGGACGACGATTACTACTACACCATGGAGTTCGTCGCGCGGAGCCTGCCCGACCTGATGCGCAGCGACCGGGAGCTGTCCATTGTCAGCGTCGTCCACGTCCTCCGTCAGACGGCCTCCGCCTTGGGGGCCATCCATCACCAGGCCGTCGTTCACCGGGACATCAAGCCGGCCAACGTGCTGCTGGATGAGGATCCCGGCGGCGCCCTGCACGTCAAACTGACCGACCTGGGCATCGCCAAGAACGTCAGCGAGCCGGACATCGTGCGCGAGCAGACCCGCCGCGCCATCCCCGGCACGCCACGTTTCTTGTCCCCCGAGCAGATCAAGCAGGAGCCGCTGGACGGGCGCTCGGACGTGTTCAGCCTGGGCATCGTGGCCTACGAGCTGCTCAGCGGGAGCCGTCCCTTCACGGCCGAGGACTCCACCGGCTACCTGCGGGCCAACCTGCGCCAGCAGCAGCGCCCCGTCAGCGAACTCAACCCGAAGGTGCCTCCGTTCCTCAACCGCATGGTGCAGAAGATGCTGGCCAAGAAGCGCGAGGAACGCTACGACTCCGAAACCCTGGCGCGGGACCTGGAGCTGGTCCACCAGCATCTGATCAGCCAGGCGCCGCTGGTGGAGCGCGCGAACCCGGCGTCCATCTTCTACCAGGCGCCGCCGAAGGCCGCCCGACCGCTTTATGAGCAAATATCCTGCCTATAAAGAACTTGTAAAATTAAAGCTTCGCCAGATATTCCAAGAAGCAAGTTTGTGGGGCAAGCACGCGACAAGAGTTGAAGATGGGTTTAGAGTAAATATGCTGGAAGAACTTTTAAATAAAAATACAAAAGGTAAGGTAAATAGCATTATTTATGATTTAAGAGAAATATTGGAATCACAAGGAATTCTTCGAAAAAATATTGACGGAGAGCTTTATGTGGTTGTAAAAGACTTAAAGACTATTGCTTCAATAATGCTTAATTTTAGAAAAGAGAATATGAGCGATATTGCGGAAATATTTGCAGAGTTGCCTGGTTGGAACGAGATTATTCAGATATCGCAAGTTATTTAAAAAACAAAGAGCGCTGATGTATATTTACCTTT
>JAWOCH010000053.1:0-6146 GCA_046483865.1 Candidatus Brocadiia bacterium
GCGTGTGGTGGTCAGCGAGCGCATCGAAAGCTCCGAGTCCAGCGGCGCCGGCACGCGCGTGGGAGGCGCCGTCGGCAGGGCCGGCAACGTGCCCGGCGAGCAACAGGCCGCCGGCACCGAGCCCACAACCCCCAGCACCACCCAGACAGAGAAGATAGACACCGAATACGTGGTCAGCGAATCCGTGCAGGAGGAGGTGACCCGCGGGGCGAGCATTCAGCGCCTGACCGTGGCCGCCTTCGTCGACATGTCCGGCGACCGGCCGGCCGAGGAGGAAACGGCCGAAGGGGAAGAGGCCGGCGCGGGCGCCACAGCCGCCGCTGCATCCGGGCCAAAGCTGGAGGACGTCAGCCGCATCATCAAGGAGGCCATCGGCTTCAACGAATCGCGGGGCGACACGCTGAAGATCGTCGAGGCCCGCTTCCATCCCCTGACCGCCGAGCTGGAGGACATAGGCGGCGGCGTGCCGTCCTGGGTCATGCAGGTGGGGCAGTACGGGGCCATCGTCGTGTTGGGCGTTGTGCTGCTGGTTATCGGGCGCCGTGTGCTGAACGGCATAGCGTCGGCGGCCCCCAGGCGGGTGGTCGTGCCGGAGATAGTCGAGGGGGAGGGCGCCGCCGGCCCGCCGGCGGCGCTGAACGAGGACGAGATCATCCGCCGGGAAATCGCCCGGTTCGTCGCGGAGAACCCCGAGATGGCAGGACGAATGATCGAAGGTTGGGTTGAGGGAGAGGAGTAGCGCGCCGTGGCCGATGAGCTGACACCGGCCCAGAAAGCCGCCGTGCTGGTGATGTCGCTGGACGACGAACAGGCGGCCGAGGTGCTGAAGAACATGAGCGAATCCACGCTGACCAAGCTGCGGGAAGCCGCCGAGACCCTCGACGTGGGCCAGATCGGCGAACAGCAGAAGCGGCAGGCCCTGCGCGGGTTCTTCGTCAAGCAGCGCGGGGGCGCCATCTTCCTGGGACACCCCCAGCAGCGCTTCCGACGTGTGCTTACCAGGGCGATGGGGCCCGACGGCGTCGAACGCCTCTACGAAGAGGAGCAACAGGAGGAGGAAGAAGAGGAGGAGAAGTCGCCCCGCGAGTTCCTCGAAGAGCTGCCCCCCGAGCAGTTCGCCGCTCTGCTGGAGGAGGAAAGCCCCCGCTGCGCGGCGCTGCTGCTGTCCAATCTGCCGGGAGAGCAGGCCGGGCGCGTGCTGAACCTGCTGGAGGCCGAGCAGCGGGAGGAGATCGTCGAACGCATCGTCACTGGCGAGGCGGTCTCCCCGGAAGTCGCCAGGGAAGTCGTGATGGCCTTCAAGCAGAAACTGGAGGAGATGGGGCCCGAGAGCGAAGCCGCCAGCGAACAGAAGCGCACCGAGGAGCTGGCCGACATGCTCGGAAGCCTGGACAAGGAGTCGCAGGAAAGGATCCTGAGCCAGATGCACCAGCGGGACCCGGACCTGGCCGAGGAGGTGGAGCGCCTCATGTTCGGCTGGGCGGACCTGCTGAAAGTCAGCGACCGTTCAATGCAGGAACTGCTGCGCAACGTGGAGGTGGCCCAACTGGCCATGGCGCTGAAGGGCGCCGCGCAGGAGATGTGCGACCACATGTTCAAGAATATGTCTCAGCGGCTGCGGGAGAGGGTCGAGGAGGAGCGGGAGATGAGCGGCCGCGTCCCCGTCTCCCAGGTGGAAGAGGCCAGGGAAGAGACCATGCGTCTGGCCCGCCGGATGTATCGGGAAGGCCAACTGGTAGTGGAGATCGGAGGCGAGCAGTATGTCGAGTGAGCCGGTGCTCAGCTTCACCCGTCGCCTGCGGCGGGTCCGCAGCATAGAGCGCGCCGAAGCTGCGGACAAGGAGCAGGAGCGCCCCGTGCGCAGCGTCGAGGAACTGCAACTGGCCGAGCTGCGCGACAGGCTTGCAGAGCGTGCCGCCGAACTGGACCGCCGCGAGCAGGACCTGGCCCGCAAGGAGGCCGCCCTGCAGGAGCGGCTGGACGACCTGGCCGAGCTGATCGGAAGCGTTCAGGAGGAGCGGGCCGAGATACTGGAGTCCAGCGAGGAAGAGATCGTCAGCTTCAGCCTGAAGATCACCGAGAAGGTCCTCCAGCATGAGATCGAGCAGGGGCGCTACAAGATAGGCCAGGTGGTCAAGAGCGCCCTCCAGGCCGTGCGCGACAAAGGCTCCGTCGTGGTGCGCGTGAACCCGGATGATTACGACATGACGCGGGCGGCCCTGGAGAAGATCGGCCAGACCTACGGCCGCACACAGATGACCGCCGTCCCGGACGAGTCCATCGCCCGCGCTTCCTGCTGCATCGAGACCGACTCGGGCAAGATCTTCAGCGAAATACCGGGCCGGCTGGCCAGGATAGAGCAAAGCCTGTTGAGAAACGGAGAGTCGAATGGGGTTTGACCTGGAACGCTACGCCGCCAAGATCGCCCAACTGGACTGCATGGGATACGAGGGGGAGATCACGCGCGTGACCGGCGCCATCATCGAGGCAAAGGGCCCGGCAGTCGGGGTGGGACAACTGTGCGAGATACACAGCCGCAACGGCAACGGCTCGGCCAGGATCAGGGCCGAGGTCATCGGGTTCCGTCAGAACACCACCATCCTGATGCCGCTGGAGCGGGTCAGCGGAGTGCAGCCGGGGGATGCGGTCCGCTCCGCGCCGCAGAACCTGGAGATCGGCCTCGGAGAGGCCATGCTGGGGCGTGTGCTGGACGGGCTGGGCAATCCCATAGACCAGGAAGGCCCGATGCCCTGCCCCCACAGCGCGCCGATTGACCGGCCTTCCCCCCATCCGCTGCGGAGGGCGGAGATCACAGAAGTGTTCCAGACGGGCATCCGCGCCATTGACGTGCCACTGACCCTGGGCAAGGGCCAGCGGGTGGGCATCTTCAGCGGCAGCGGAGTGGGCAAGAGCACGCTGCTTGGCGAGATAGCACGCCACAGCGAGGCCGAGGCCAACGTGATCGCCCTGGTGGGCGAGCGAGGCCGGGAGGTCGGCGAGTTCATGCGCGAGAAGCTCGGAGAGGAGGGCCTGGCCAAGTCCGTGGTGGTGGTGGCCACGGCAGACTCCCCGCCTCTGCTGAAGATCAAGGCCGCCTTCACCGCCACGACCGTGGCGGAGTACCTGCGCGAACGCGGCATGGACGTGCTGTTCATGATGGACTCCCTGACGCGCGTGGCGAACGCCCAGCGGGAGGTGGGCCTGGCCGCCGGAGAGCCGCCCACCATGCAGGGCTATCCCCCCAGCACGTTCTCGCTGTTGCCGTCCCTGACTGAGCGGCTGGGCAACTCGCCGAAGGGCAGCATCACGGGCATCTACGCGGTGCTGGTGGAGCGGGACGATTTCACCGAACCGGTGGCGGACAGCGTGCGCGCGACCCTGGACGGGCACATCGCCCTGGCCCGCCAACTGGCCGAGCGCGGCCACTACCCCGCCATTGACGTGCTGGGCAGCGTCAGCCGCGTGATGCGCACCGTCGTCCCCGAAGCGCAACTGGAGGTCGCCCGCAAGCTGAAAAGCATCCTGAGCATCTACCGCGAGGCGGAAGACCTGGTCAAAATCGGCGCCTACACCGAGGGGACCAGTCCCTCGATTGACCTGGCCATCGAGCTGATGCCCGAGCTGAACGAGCTGCTGTGCCAGCGCATCGGCGAGCACGAGCCGATGCAGCAGGCGCTGGAAAGATTCAAGGAGGTGACCGACCGCTGGACGTTCTGAGGCGGCCGCTCGAGCCGCCCTCTTTCTGTGAGGGATGAGACATGGCAAAGCAGTTTCCGTTCCGGTTCCAGAAGATCCTGGATGTCAGGGAGCAGCAGCAGAAGGGGCTGGAGATCGAACTGGCCCGCCTGGACCGGGCCATCCTCCGGCAGGAGGAGCGCCGCCGCCACTGGGAACTGGCCCGCGAGCAGGCCCTGCAGGACCTGGCGCTGGCCCGCCGTGAGGGCGACATGTCCCGCAGCTCCCAGTGCGCCGACTATATACGCCACGTGCGCAGCCGCATCGCCGGTTGCACCGATAGGGCGGAGGAACTGCGCGACGAGCGCGCGCGGGTGCAGGCCGAACTTGCTGAGAAAATGCGCTCCTGCAAGCTGCTGGAGAACTACCGTGACAGGCTCAAGCGCGAACTGATGGCCGAGCACGAGAAGGCCGAGCAGAAGGTCCTGGACCTGCACAGCGCCAACACATTCAGCCGGGCTAAGAGCGGATGAAGAAAGTCCTGATCATTGCGGGCGTCCTGGTGGGGGCGGTTCTCGTGTTCTTCGTCAGCGCCGTGGTGACGGTCAACGTCCTGGGCGGGCTGCCGCCGGGGCAGGCGCGCCTGGCGGAGGCGCCGCTGGTGGGAGGCCTGCTCAAGGTGCGCCAGCCGGCCGAGGAGGATACGGCCGAAGGCGAACAGGCCCAGGGGCCGCAGCAGCCCGCCGGCCGGCGGGTGCCGTTCCTGCGGTTCGGTCCGGAGGCCAGGCTCAACACGCTGGCCCAGGAACTGGAGGCCAAGAAGAAGGAATACGACTCGCTGCTGCGCAAGCTGGAGCGCCGAGGCGCCGAGCTGGACGCATGGGAAGGCCAGCTTGAGAAGGAAAGGGAGGCCGTGCGCACCAGATTCGTCGAAGAGCGGGCCGCGCTCGATGAGCTAAGGGCCGAACTCGACGGTCGTCGCCGCCAACTGGACGCACTCCAGGTGCGCATCAGCGAGGCCGAGGAGTCCAACCTGAAGAAGACGGCCGACATCTACAGCAAGATGTCCCCCCAGAAGGCGGCGCAGATACTGGCCCAGCTCTACGGTGACGGTGAAACCGAAACGGTGGTGAAGATCATCTACCTGATGCAGGACCGCAGCGCAGCGAAGGCCCTGGAGGCGATCACCGACCCCAAGATGAGCGCCGACATCACCCAGCGGCTCAAAAGCATCACGGAGACGAACCAGGAAGGAACCTGACAGGCATGGATGTCGCAACACTGCTCGGGGCAGTCTCAGGATTCGTCCTCATCGCGATCGCCATCTTCCTCGGCGGGGGAGCGGGAGCGTTCCTGAACATCCCGGCCATGCTCATCACCGTGGGGGGCACCGCGTGCGCCACCCTGGTGCACTTCCCGTTGGCCGAAGTGCTGCGCATCGTCAGCGTGGTCAAACGCACCTTCGCCGTGAACATCCCGCCCGCCGAGAGCGTCATCGAACGCATGTCTGACTTCGCCCGCACCGCCCGCCGGGACGGAGTGCTGGCCCTGGAGGACACGATGCGTTCGTTGAACGATGACTTCCTGGCCAAGGGCCTGCAACTGCTGATTGACGGCACCGAGAGCGACCAGATACGGGAGGTGATGCTGATCGAGCTGAACACGCTGCAGAGGCGCAACCGCCTCGGCGCCAGCATTCTGTCCTTCATGGGCGATGCCAGCCCGGCCTTTGGCATGATCGGCACCCTGATCGGCCTGGTGCAGATGCTGCGTCAGCTCGATGATCCTTCCAAGATCGGCGTTGGCATGGCCACCGCACTGCTGACTACCTTCTACGGAGCCCTGCTGGCGAACCTGCTGTTCATACCCCTGGCGGGTAAGCTGCGCACGCGCAGCAAAGAGGAGGAGACCATCCGCCAGATGATGATCGAAGGGCTGACCGCGATCCAGGCCGGTGTCAACCCCAGCGTGCTGGAAGACCGGCTCACTTCATTCCTGGCTCCCGGCCGGCGCAAGGCGCCCGAGTGACAATGCCCGAACAACCCCCACAGCCAGAGCCCGAGGAGCAGGAGGGCGGCGGCGCGCCCTCCTGGATGCTGACCTACGGCGATTCCGTCACGCTGCTGTTGACGTTCTTCGTCATGCTGCTGACCTTCTCGACGCCCAACGAAGAGGACTTCCGTGCGCTGGCAAAGGGCATGATGGCGGGCAGCCGACAGATGAGCCTGTTCCGCACTCGGCCCGGAGCCGACAACCTGACCCCCGAAGAGAGGCGCCTGCAGGAGGGGCGGCTCGGCACCGAGGGCGCAGAGAAGCCGCCGATGGAAGAGCAGCAGCCGCTGAAGGAACTGACCAAGTACTACGAGGAGATCGAGATCTAATCAAATGAATCCAGCGCAAATGAATCGACAGTTTCTGGAACAAATATCAATCATCAATACTCGAAATCATATGAATTTGAAAGTGATGTA
>JAWOCH010000283.1:0-3566 GCA_046483865.1 Candidatus Brocadiia bacterium
AGAGGAGCTACGAAGGGACGGACGTCGGTGTGATGCTGTGCCACCCGAATCCCGAGCATCCGGACAGAATGGTGGCGCTGATCGCCGGGACGACGCCGGGCGCGCTGTATCAGGCTTACGATCGCTTCGGCGCCCACCTCTGGCCGGGCAGGGCAGGTGCGTATCACTGGTTTGACTACGCCGTGTATGACGCCCGGGCGGCAGGGCTGGAGACCTTGCCGGTCGTTGGTTTCTTTGACAACCGCTGGCGGCTGCGTCCGCCGGAGCACGTGGGCGGCGGGGCGGCCGCGTGGACCTCCCGGCCCGCGGCCAGAGAGCGCACGGCGCCGCAGCATTTCCCCCCTCTCGGTTCCGCCGCCGATGCGGAAGCAGGCGAGGTCTGCCTGTCCGACGTGCGGCCGATGCGCATTCGGCAGCCTGCGGGAGCGGTGGGCTTCGACAGGGGATTCCGAGGAGAGCCGATTCCTGCCGGGCGCGACGAAACCGTGTGCGGACTGGGGGTGGCGCCGCCGTCGGAACTCTCCTTCCGCCTGGACGGCGCCTTCGCGCAGTTCAGTGGGCGGGCGGCGGTCTCGTCCGGCGGCACGTGCCGGTTCGAGGTGCTCGGCGATGGCCGTTCCCTTGCCACCACAGGCCCACTGCAGCCCCTGGGCGAGGACGGCGAGTGGGCGGACCTCCAGACGAGCATCCGTGGCGTGCAGGTCTTGACGCTCCGTTGCCGCCCGGCGGATGCCGACCAGCCGGCGCATGGCTCATGCGTCTGGGCGGAGCCCGTGGTCCGGCGGGCCGCTACTCGCTGAGCTGCTCGACAAAGCGATCCACAGCGCCGGTGTGGCGCCCCTTGACCACGTCCTTCATACGGAGCCCAAGCGTCGCCTCGGGCGTCTTGCCGGAAAGCTCGGCCATCTTCTCGAATGTGCTCTCCATCCCACTGCCCCCGGTGGTCAGGAAGAAAGCCACCCTCGGCAGACGGTCCCTCTGTTGCTCCAGGTAGCTGCGGACGGGGCAGCTTACCGTGAAAGCCCACACGGGCGTGCCCACCAGCACCAGGTCGTAGCCGGCCGGGTTCTTCTGCGGCGGTTCGATATCGGTCGCACGCCGCAGCGCGGCATCCTTGGCTGCGCCGAACCAGCCCACCAGGCCCTCGCGGTCCTTGGTGTCCACGATCTGCTCAACGTCCGCTTCCAGCCCTTCGGCCAGCTCGCGGGCCACCTTCTCCGTGGTGCCCGTGCGGGAGTAGTAGGCGATCAGACACTTCGGCGGCTCCATGGCTCTGTCCCCCTGGTAGAAGAATCGTCCGTGCCGGATTTCCGCTACATGGTCACCCACACAGGTGACGACCAGGCGACCTGCCCCGAGCGGGGTTCCAGCTTCAGAAAGTAGAACACGAACGGCGGCCCATCGCCTGCCTTGTCATCCAGGCACAGCGGCTCCAAGGGCTGCTCGTCGGTGAAGGAGAAGCTCGCCAGGCCCGCGTCGAGTCGCTGGCGGGCAATGGGTTGGTTGTTGCGCAGCAACGTCAGCGTGGCGCCGTCGGGGGTGGCGACTTCGGCGCGGGCGTGGCGCGCGTTGCGCAATCCCTCGTCCGCCCGCACCTCCCGCCCCATCTCGGCTCCACTTACCTCGAACTCGATCACCGGACGCCAGAAGGTCGTCGCGTAGCAGCGTCGCTGCTCCAGTGCGCCGAACAGGGCGTTCCGTTCAAGCTCGTCGGCATAGACGGCCGCCAGCCCCTGGCAGTTCAGGCGCATCTGTGCGTAGCCGTAGTTCTCGGCGTTGACGGGGTAAGGCGTGCCGGGCATCGTGTGATGGGTGTCACTGGAGCCGATCACGCCGTAGCGATAGCCCAGTTCGAGCGCATCGGTCCAATGGGCGCGGCAGTCCGCTTTGCCTCCTTTGAGGAACAGGTCGTCGTGGCGGCTCTCAGAACTGCCCCACCACGAGAAGACCTCCAGCACGGTCTCGCGCGCCGGATTGTAGAAGCCGTCCTCTGCGAAGTCCCGATACTTCGCCGCCCGGGCCGTGTGATGCGGCACCGTGATGTAGGGCACGCCGCGGGCGTCCAACCAGTCCCACAGCTCACGCAGGGTCACCTTCGGCTGGGTCCCCTTCATGTCCTCACGGTCCACCCAGAAGTGGTCGGCATCATCGGCATTGTAGTACACGTTGTTGTCCCCGCCGCAGCCGCTGGCGTGCGAGGACTCGAAGGCCAGGAAGGTCACAAACTCCCCCGGCGCGTGGTGTTCGCGGGCGGCGTCCTTGATGATCTGCCAGTTCCCTTCCCGGCGGTGTATGCCGCGCAGGTGATCGGCGGCGGCGCAGAAGTCCAGCAGGGCAACGTCGCGGCCGTACCAGTAGCCGAACTCGGGATCCTTGCACAGGTCGGCGTGGCAGTTGCTGACCGTGGTGTGGGCGTGAATGTCGCCCCAGAACAGGCGCGGGCCGTGTGTGCGGGCTTGGATGGCGTTGCTGCGCGGGGACCGTCCGGGGCAGCCTTCCGGTTCAGCCTCTATGAAGTAGCCGCCCGGCTCTTCTGCCACGAGGCCTTCCAAACACACTGCCCCACGGGCCCGCGGCGTGAACTCCAGGACGGCCGGCGTGCGGAGTGCCTCGCCGCTGGGCCGCAGCGCCGCCCGGCCTGTCCAGTCCTCGGCAGGCATTCCGGCGGCGTCCATCATCACTGCGCGCAACGCGAAACTTTCCCCCGGCCGCACGACGGAGGGAGCGATCAGGTGCAGGAAGTGGGACTCCGCGTCGAACTTGGGCCCGAACCGGGCAAAGCGGCTGCGGTATGATCCCATTGGAGAGCTTCCATGCTAAGCGGTGTTCCGGCCATCCCTCATGCTGGGGGGCGGATTGGGTTCCTTAGCTGTGGCCGGACCCCGTCACTGCTGGCTCCCGTGCTTCTTCTGCACTCCCTTCATGGCCTCGATAGCTTCCGGGGGCAGTTGGACGCCCTTGGGAAGATTCGGCATTGTAACCTTCACTGCTCCGGGGGGCGGCCCGGGGGTCTGCCCTTTTTGCTTCGGCTTGGCGGCGGTTTTCGTCTTCTTCTCAGTCGGCGGGTGCAACGCCACCTGGGGCGCGCGTTGCGCCCTGTCCAGTGCGGAGGTCACCACGGCGCGCGCGCCTTCCGGAAGCTTGGGGCGAACGGCCTTCAGCACCTGGCTGTGGTGCTGCTGATGCGCGCCCAGCGCCTGCAGGGCCTGGCCCACGTTCTGCCCCTGGTCTTGTGCCTGACGCAGGTTCGCGTAGGTGTCGTCAAAGGCATCACAGTACTGGAGGGCCAGCAACTGGACACTCCGGGGTTTCTCCTCCGGATTGAGCTGCTGCATCTGGGCGATGCGGGTGCGGGCGTGCTTCCAGTGCAGGTTGGCCCGCTGGAAGGACGACTCGGCCTGCGCCAGCTCGAGCGCCTCCTCTGCCCGGGTCTGGAGTTGCTGCGCCATTGCTATTAGCTGCTGGATGGCCTCCCGGGAGTGCTCAGGCGCGGCGGACTCCATCCGTCTGAGAGCCTGGACCTGTTCCTGGCTGGCATTGCTGACCGCCCTGGCCGCGCGCGCCAG
>JAWOCH010000362.1:0-8560 GCA_046483865.1 Candidatus Brocadiia bacterium
CTGTTCCAACTGCCCACCAGCGCCAAGGGCAACAGCTACGTGGTCAGCCCCGAAGTAGTGCGCGGCGAGCAACCCCTCATCGAAGTCCGCAAGCGCAAGGGCGCGCGACACGGCCGTTGCGTCGTCACGCGCCGGACAGCCGGCGTAGCCCGGCCGCCCTCGGCCGGGGGCTGCTCATCCTTCCAACGGCCGCCCACGTGCGCGTGTGCCCCTCCGGTTGCACAGAACGCCCCGCCGGGCTATAAGGGTTAGGTTCCGCAGCCGTTGCGCCCGGCGCCTCTTCCCAGGTCATTGCCCGGGCCCGGCGGCTCGGCTGAGCCGGCATCACCGCCACTTCGGAGGCACGCTGTGGTTCGTGAGATCTCCGTAACGCCCGACTTCGAAACCGGCGAGCTTGAGTTCCCGTCCATCCCCGTCTTTCCCTACCAGGGGTCCCTCGCGCAGGAGCTGGAGGCCGGCACGCTGAGCGCCGCCGACGCGCTGGACCTGCTGGAATGGATGATGAGCATCCGGGCGTTCGAGCGCATGATCGTCGCCCTGCGGATGCAGTCCTTCGAGCCCCTGCGGGAGCTGGGCTTCCGCTACCGGGGGCCCACCCACCTGTCCATCGGCCAGGAGGCCACCAGCGTCGGCTCCTGCTCGGCCATCCGCTGGACCGACTACATCACCAGCAGCCACCGGGGCCACGGCGACGCCATCGCCAAGGGTTACGTCGCCATCAAGGGACGCACCGACGACGAGCTGCGTGCATGGATCGGCACCGAAGAGGCGGCTGACCTCGAGGGCGAGGAGTTGCGCGAGGCCGCCAGGGCGGAGCACGTCTACCGCACCGTGGCGGAGCTGTTCGGCAAGGAAGACGGCTACTGCCGGGGCCGCGGCGGGGGGATGCATATCGCCGACTTCTCCAGCGGCCACCTGGGCGCGAACGCCATCGTGGGCGGCTCGCTGGGCATTGCCACCGGCGCCGGCCTGTCCTGCCGCTACCGGGGCAGCGAGGGATTGGTCCTGTGCTTCGCCGGCGACGGCGCCTACAGCAACGGCGTCGTGCTGGAGTCGCTCAACTTCGCCAGCATGGCCCAGTTCACCAACGAACTGGGCAGCGCGCAGTTCGGCCTGCCAGTCATCTACGCCATCGTCAACAACCAGTACGGCATGACCGGTCAGCAGCGGGGCGAGGTGAGCGGAGTGGACTTCCTGGCCCGCCGCGCGGCGGGCTTCCACATGCAGGCCATGCACGCCGAGGTGGTCAACGGCATGGACGTGCTCGCCGTGCGGGACAGCATGGCGCGCGCCGTCGAACTCATCCGCAACGGCGAAGGGCCGGTGCTGCGGGAGCTGATCTGCTACCGCTACCAGGGCCACAGCCTCAGCGACCCGCGCAACGAGTACCGCCTCAAGGAAGAGGAGCAGGCGTGGCGCGAAGTGGACCCGGTCGAGACCTTCCGCCGGCAGATCGTTGAGGCGGACATCGCTGATGAAGCCCGGCTCGAAGAGCTGGAGCAGGCCGTCGAGCATCGGCACGAACAGGCCGCCATACGCGCCGCGAAGGCATCGGACCCCGACCCTTCCGAGGTCACCCGCTACGTATTCACCGATACGCGGGCGGACGAAGTGCCGGAGCCCTACGCAAGCCCGGAGACGCTGGAGCCCGCTCCGTGGCCGGACCGCAAGGAGGGCCGGATCAGCTTCAAGGAGGCCCTCCGTGAGGCCCTGCTGGAGGAGATGCTGCGCGACGAGCGCGTGGTGCTCTACGGCGAGGACGTGGCCGACTACGGCGGCGCCTTCAAGGTGACCAAGGGCCTGCTGGAGACGTTCGGACGGGAGCGCGTCTTCAACACCGCCATCAGCGAGGCGACCATCGTGGGCAGCGGCGTGGGCGCGGCCATGACCGAGATGCGCCCCGTGATCGAGCTGATGTACAGCGACTTCGAGTTCCAGGCTGGCGACCAGCTCTTCAACCAGGCCGCCAAGTGGCACTACATGAGCGGCGGTCAGACCACCGTGCCGATGGTCGTCCGCAGTTCCGTCGGCGCCGGCAAAGGCTACGGCGGGCAGCACTCCCAGGCCCTCGAAGCCCACGCCACCCACACTCCGGGCATGTACGTCGTCTGCCCCTCGACGGCCTACGACGCGAAGGGACTGCTCAAGAGCGCCATCCGCGACGACAACCCCGTCCTGTTCGTCGAATCCCAGGCCCTCTACAACCTGCGCGGCGAGGTGCCGCGCGAGGACTACACCGTCCCGCTGGGCAAGGCGGCCGTGCGCCGCGAGGGCGCCGACGTGACCATCGTGGCCTGGAGCTGGATGGCCCACACCATGCGGGAGGCCGGCCGCACGCTGGCCGAGGAGCATGGCATAGAGGCGGAGTTGATTGACCTGCGCAGCCTGATACCGCTGGACATGGAGACGCTGCTGGCCTCGGTGCGCAAGACGGGCGCCTGCGTGGTCGCCTGCCAGGCGTGCCGCACCGGCAGCTTCACCGCCGAGGTGGCCGCCCGCATCCAGCAGGAGGGGTTCGACTACCTTGATGCGCCGGTGGCGCGCATCGGCTCGGCCGATGCCATCTCCCCGCAGTCGGAGGTGCTGGAGCGGGAGTACCTGCCGGGCGCGGACGACCTGGTCCAGGCCGCCCTGAGGGTCTGCTACGCCGCTGGTTGAGGCCCATGGCACGAGTGCCACAAGGGAATTCCGAGGAGCCGCGAGGCTTGAGGCGCCTGGTGCTGGCGGCGCGCGCCCATCCGCGCATCACGGTTGCGGTCGTGGTTGCGCTGGGCGCGGCGCTGTGGTTGGGGTCCCGGTTCGTCTTCCCCGGCGAGAGGCAACTGATCGTCCGCTCCCTGCGGGCGCTGCAGTCCGATCTGGCGGCGGGTGACGTCGGGCAGGTTATGCAGCACGTCTCCCCCTACTTCGCCGCGCAGGGCATGGACCGCGAGGAGCTGGAGAGGCGTCTTCGCGTTGCGCTGCGGGGGCGCCCGATCAGCAGCGCCCGGTTCGTATTCCGCGAGCACGAGGTGTTCGGCCGCATGGCCGAGGCGCGGATCATGGTCTTCTCCAGCCACAAGACCCCGTATCGCACTTTCCAGGCCAACAGCGAGTGGCTGGTCGAGTTGCAGAAGTCCGACGACCGCTGGCTGGTGCGCGGGGCGGAGTCGCTGCGGGTGGAGGGGCGGCGCGTGGGGGGCCTCAGCGCCGTCCTCTCGCTGGCCTACTGAGCGCCCGCTGTCAGGCGCCCTCAGCGGTGGGGCTCAGCGTCACGGTGTCGCCTTTCTCGCAGCCCAGGACCTGGGCGGCGGAGCCCTTGTTTACGGCCGCCTCCAGGTAGCCGCTGCTGCCGACCAGCGCCATCAGCTCCCCCGGCGGGCGGTCGGCGTAGGTGCCGGCCAGCCCCTTCATGCTGCGGCGCTTGACGGTGACCTCCAGCTCGTCCGGCGGCACGCTGAAACTGCGCTCGATGGTGCTCTGCCGGATGTTGGTTATCAGGTTGCCGAACTGATCAATGTAGATGATCTCCCCGCGCAGGCTGCCGTCGGCCGCGCGCACCGGGTTGGGCAGTTGCAGGTGCTGGATGTGGCGCGCCATCGGCCCGAGTTTCTCCGTTGACAGCCCATCCGCCAGGTGCGCCGCCACGGGGGCGAAGATGTCCCGCCCGTGAAAGGTGGCGCTCTGGGATTCCAGGTAGTACTCCTGGGCGGTGACCCGGCGTATCTCCTCCGGTTCCGCCTCGTCCGCGATGACGCTCAGCAGGCCGTTGTCGGGCGCCAGGAAGGTCTGTTCGTTGGCCTTCATGCACAGCACGGCGCGCGTGGTGCCCACGCCGGGGTCCACCACGCAGGTGAAGATGCTGTCGGTGGGGAAGTAGCGGTAGCTGGCGGCCAGCACGAAGGCGGCCTCGGCCACGTCCTGCGGAACGATGTTGTGCGACAGATCCAACACGTCGGCTTCGGCGCAGATTCCCCGGATGACGCCCTTCATGACGCCGACGTAGCTGTCCTTGTAGCCGAAGTCGGTCAGCAGGACTATCGGCGGTGGCTGCTTGCGCAGGGAGAAACGTGGCATCTGCCGAGACCTCGCAGAAAGGGGCCGGACGGCTGGTGCACGACGCTGTCCGGATTGTAGTATCGCGCGCGGCTGGATGCAAGGCGGACGGCAGGCCTGAGGCGGTCCCGCCTTTGGCGGGACAGAGCAGGCGAGCAGGAGAGCAGGAGAACAGTAGAGAACGGCAAGCGGCACCGTGCGCGCCGAGCATTGCGCGGCACTCACCGGGCGCGCTCGCCTGCGGTCTACTGTTCAACTGCTCAACTGATCATCCCGGCAAGCAGCCGCGCTTTCAGCAGCCCGGTCACGGGCGGTAAAATGGACGCCGGACCATGATGGCGGTTGACCTGAACATTCTATCCCTGGCGCTGCTGGCGACGTCGGCGGTGGCCTTCTCGCGGCAACGCACGCTGGTGATGGTGGTTTGCGGGGCGCTGTTCGTGCCCACGCAGGCGGCCGGGCTGCTGGCAGTCTACTGGCCGGTCAGCCCGCCGGCGGCGCTGACCATCCTGGCGCTGACGCTCGGCCTGTCGCTGGTCTGTCTGGCCCTGTACGCCGTTGACCGCCTGTGTGCGGTGTTCTGTCTGGAGATGACCTACGTGGCCACGTTGGTCTGGCTGATCTGGCCGGTGGCGACAGCGGCCGGCTTCCTCGGCCTGGCGCTACGCTGACAAAGATTCCACCACGGAGACACGGAGGACACGGAGAACGACTGAGACTGGGATAACCACGACGACACCGTTCGACAAGCTCACGGCCCTGGGCACGTCGAAGGGCGGAGGGCACGGAGGAAGACTACGACCTGGATCACCACGACGACACCGTTCGACAGGCTCACGGCCCTGAGCACGTCGAAGGGCGACGAGCACTACGAAGCACTACGATTGGGATGACCACGACGGCACGACGTTTACCCGCCTCTGGTGGGAGCACTGCGCTTATCCGTGGTTTACGTTGTGCTCGTAGTGCCGTTGTGGTGACTATTGCCGTTGCTGTTCTCCGTGTCCTCCGTGTCTCTGTGGTGATGACGTTGGTTGAGCGGGGGGCCGGGCCGTGCTATACTCAGCCGTTCGCCTGCGTCGGTGGAGGCCCCCATGGCTGAACCTTCCCTGTGGCACGAGTTCAAGAAGGGCGTCTTCGAGCAGAACGGCGTGTTCGTGCTCGCGGTCGGGCTGTGCCCCACGCTGGCGGTCACCACGTCGCTGCAGAACGCGGTGGCGATGGGCGTGGCGGTGATCGCCGTGCTGTTCTGTGCGAACACGCTGGTGGCCCTGCTGCGGCGTTTCATCCCCCGCGAGGTGCGCATCCCCTGCTTCATCGTGATCATCGGCTCGTTCGTCACGATGGTGGAGATCATCTTCAAGGGCACGCTGCCACCGGCGCTGAACGCCAGCCTGGGTATCTTCATACCACTGATTGTGGTCAACTGCGTCATCCTGTACCGGGCGGAGTCATTCGCTTATAGCCACAGCGTCGGGCGCTCGATCCTGGACGGGCTGGGCATCGGCGTGGGCTTCGCGCTGGCGCTCTGCCTGGTGGCCGGCGTGCGGGAGGTGTTGGGCAGCGGGACGATCTGGGGCTACCCCTGGGTGCCGGTCTCCTGGCCCGTGCGCTACGTGCCGGCCAGCATCCTGGTGCAGGCGCCGGGCGCCTTCCTGGTGCTGGGTCTGCTGATGGGCCTGTTCAACTGGCTGGGGCGCGCGCGGCGCTCCTGACGGGGAGGACACCATGGACATCGCCGAGCTGCTGACCATCGCCTTCACGGCCGTGTTCGTCTCGAACGTCGTGCTGGCGAAGTTCCTGGGCCTGTGCCCGTTCATCGGCGTCACGCAGAAGACCGAAAGCGCCCTGGGCATGGGCGCCGCCGTCACGTTCGTCATGTTCATGGCCAGCTTCGTGACGTTCCTGCTCTACCGGACGCTGCTGGTGCCGCAGGGTCTGGTGCTTGCGCTGAAGACGCCCATGTTCATCCTGGTCATCGCCGTGCTGGTGCAACTTGTGGAGCTGTTCATGCGCTCGCGCCTGCCGGCGCTCTACGACGCGCTGGGCATCTATCTGCCGCTGATCACCACCAATTGCGCCGTGATGGGCGTGGCCCTGCTGAACACTTCGGACGCGCCGGAGACCTACCAGCAGATGAGCGTGAGCGCGGGGCTGGTGGCGGCCTCCTGGCGGGGGATCTGCTCGGGCGTCGGCTTCAGCATGGCCATGCTGCTGATGAGCGGCATACGGGAGCGCCTGGAGTGGGTGGACGTGCCCGAGCCCCTGCGCGGCATCCCCATCGCCTTCGTATGCACCGGTTTCATGGCCATGGCGTTTCTCGGCTTCACGGGCATGGGTTGATGGCACATGGCCCAGAAACCGGTAGGTCCGGCGTCCTCGCTCCCGCGCGTGCCAACCTGGAGGCGTGGAGTGGCTGGTACAACCAGCATCACCTGAGCGCTACTGAGTAGGGATTCGGCGGAGAACGCAATGCGCTGGAGAACGATTCTCTTCATCCTGCTTGCCCTCGCGCTGGCGTCGGGCGGGGCTGCGGCCGAGGAACTGGTCGCCCGTGTGAACGGGCAGCCGATCACGCGGGAGGAGTTCGGCCGGGCGCTGGTGCAGTCGCTGGGCCGCAGCGCGCTGCCCAGCATGGTGGACCGCGTCCTGGTCGAGCAGGAAGCCCGGCGTCGCGGCATCACGCTGAGCAAGGAGGAACTGAAGGACCGCCGCGCGCTGGAGCGCCGCCTGCTGATGCGCGGAGTGCTGACCGATGCGCGCATGGGGCCGGAGGAGTTCCGCCTGACCGCGGAGAAGTACGGGTGGGATCTGGACGAGCTTCAGCGCGAGCTGGACCGGAGCGTCTCCGAGACGCGACTGCGCCTGAAGTTGCTTTGCGAGAAGCTGCTCGAGGAGCGCATTGACCTGAGCGAAGCCGCATTGCGCGCATACTTCCAGCGCACGCGCGGCCGGCGCTACGCAGCGGCCCACATCCTGGTGGCGGACCGCGACCTGGCAGAGGACATCGCCGGGGCGCTGCGGGAGGACCCGGATAGCTGGGAAGCCGCCGTGCTGCGCTACAGCCTGGACCGCAACAGCGCCCCCCACCAGGGCAGGATAGGGCCGGTGGCGGCCGATACGTCACTCGGGGCCGAGCTGGCCGGCATGGAGCCCGGGGAGCTGAAGGTGTGCCCGCTGGGCGACCTGTGGCAGGTGCTGCGGCTGCTGCGGCGCATACCTGCCTCCGAAGACCGGTTCGAGGAAGTGCGGGAGGACATACGCGCCGAGCTGCTGGCCGTGGAGGCGTTGCGCCGGCACAACGCGCTGCTGGCGGAACTGCATCGGGACGCTGAACTGGTGACCAATCTGTCCTCCCGCCCGGCGGTCAGTCGCGTGCTGGGCCGGGACGTGGCGGCCTACGTGGGCGGCGAGCCGCTGCCGATCTCCGAGTTGGCGGACGCCCTGATCGAGGAGTTCGGGCCGCCGATGATCGAGATGTTCGTCGAACGCGAGCTGATCTTCCAGCAGGCGGAGCGGGCCGGCCTGACCATCGCCGAAGAGGCGCTGCAGCAGCGGCTGCTGCAGATAGCTGATCAACTGTTCGAGGAACGCGCCGCGCGGCGGGACATGACCCCCCGCGAGCTGGAGCAGTTCCTTTCGGAGAGCGGCATCTCCACCCAGGCGTTCAAGGAGAACCTGATCCGGGAGCTGGTCAGCCGCGAGGACGTGCGCGCGACGTTGCTGGCTGAGAAGTTGGTGGCCGACCGGGTTGAAGTCGACGAGGAAGATGTCCGTGCCGCCTACGCCGACGTGTACGGCGAGAGCGTGCGAGTGCGGGAGATGACGGCCGAGACGGCGGCCGAAGCGCGGTCACTCTACGAGCGGCTGATGGAAGGGGTGGACTTCGACCTGCTCCTGCAGACGGAGGTCGGCCGGCCCGGCGCGTGGATGCGCGGAGAGGCGGGGGCGGTTGTCACAAGTTCCCACCCATACTACTCTTATGTGAGCAACCTGGGTGCCGGTGAAGTGGCCGGCCCTTTCAAGCACGAGGACAAGTATCGTATACTGAAAGTAGTGGAGCACCGCCAGCCCGCCGAGCGCCCGCCCCTGGAGTCCGTGCGTGAACGGCTCGAACGCGAGGTGTTTCTCCGAAAGGCCCGCACGCGCATCCGGGCGTTGCTGGTGAAGCTGAAGGCGGAAAGCGAGATCGAGATACTGCTGGACACGGCATGATGGACATTGAGTTCGCACAACGCGTGGGCGAGTTGCCCGAGTACATCTTCGGCCGTCTGAACGCCATAAAGATGGCGCGCCGGCGGGCCGGGGAGGACGTGATAGACCTGGGCATGGGCAACCCCAATGACCCCACCCCCGACCCGATCATCCGGAAGCTGGTGGAGGCGGTGCAGGACCCGCGCAACCACCGCTACAGTGTGAGCGCGGACGGCATCTTCAACCTCAAGCGCGAGGTGGCCCGCTTCTATCGGCGGGAGTTCGACGTGCCGCTGGATCCGGAGTCGGAGGTGGTCTGCACCATCGGCAG
>JAWOCH010000056.1:0-8616 GCA_046483865.1 Candidatus Brocadiia bacterium
GGTCGGGTTCGGGGGGTGGCTGCACATCGGCCTGCGGCTCGCCGTCCTCGAGCGGCTGGAGGGCAAGTGGCACCTCTTCCTCGCCTGCGGCCGGCTGCAGTTCCTCCAGCGCGTGCAACTCGACCAGGGATTCCTCCTCTTCGTCCTCCGCCACTTCGGCCACGGGGATGACCGAATCTGCCGGCTGCCGGTCGGGTGACCTGTCCACGGGCATGGCGATGGGCACACCGTCGGCCGACTGCGCCCCGACGTAGCGTATGAAGCGGCGCAGCACGTCCATGTCGAACTGCCGGCGCATCCCGCTGACCATGGCGTTGAGCGCGCGGTATTCATCCAGGGCGGTGCCGTAGGGACGGTGGGTTGTGATGGCGTCGAAGACATCCACCACGCGGGCGACCTTGGCGAACAGGTGTATGTCGTCTCCGCTTCGGCCCTCGGGGTATCCGCTGCCGCAGGTGTCCTCGTGGTGCTGGAAGATGATGATCTCTGTCAGGCTCGAGTCGGGCAGGAAGGGCCGGGCCATGTCTGCGCCGAAGCGTGGATGCTGGGTAATCTTGGCGAACTCGCCGCGGGTCAGTTCGTCGGGTTTGCTCAGTATGGACTCCGGCACCATGACCTTGCCCAGGTCGTGCAGTACGCCGCCCAGGGCGATCTGGGCGAGCGTGACGTCGTCCTTGATCTCCAGCACATGGAGCGCGAACGCCGTCAGCAGCACGCACACGTTCACGCAGTGGCAGGGCGTGCGGTAGTGCAGAGGCGCGCTGTCGAGCATGTCCCACTCGATGCCAGGGCGGTGCCTCAGGGCCTGGACCACGGGCGCGAGCACGCCTTCGAGCCGTCGGTAGGCGCTGGCCGCGCCCGGCTGGCCCAGCACGTTGTCCATGCTGCGGACTGCCAGCCGGTAGGTCCAGCGCGCGGCACTGGGATCGGGCACGCCGCCCTCGGTGATGACGCCGGACAGGTTCCCCTCGACATAGTCGAAGCAGCGGTCACGGTCGTCGCCGCGCACGTAGAGCATGTCGAACCCGCCCCGCTCGAGCTGGTCCCACGTGTTGGCGTAGACCGGCCGCCCGGCTTTGTGGAACAGGTGGAAACTGCCGTCGTTCGCGGTGCGGACGTAGAGATTGAACGGCGGCGTGGTCGAAGGCAGGAATACGCGGGGATGCACGCCGAGCGCCGGTAAGACACTGCCCTCGGCGCTGGGTTCCGCCGTGCTGTCCATGTCCGTCTTCTCCCGGTGCTGAGCAGGCGGCTCGCCCGGCTCCGGTGCCCGGTCCGGAGCGACCTCCAGTCCGCAAGAGGAGCGCCATCACAGATGTCGCCGCAGAGGGCCGCCATTGTGCGGAACGCGTCAAGTGCCGCGCAACGGGAAACCGTGAAACTCCCCGTAGACCCGCTCCGGGTGCCTCTCAGGCCGAGCGGGGGCGCCGCTTTTTGGCCGAAGGTTCTGCCGATTCCAGGGCGTCCTGCTGCCGCAAGGCCTCGAGCGACGCGTCTCGGGAAGCATCCGGCCGCAGCACCACACGCGCCGGCTCCAACACCTCCACGCGGCCCCCTGCTCTATACAGGAAGCCCACTTCCTCCACGTGGCCGCCGCCGGCCGAAGGGCTGGCCGTCCGATGTACATCGGCGGCCATGGCGCTGGCGCTTTCGATCAACTCAACATGGTGTTCGTCCAGCACCTCCAGCATCTGCTCGCGCAGCTCACCAAGGCACCGTATTACGTCGCGGCTCGGCGCGGATTCGGACCCGCTCTGCAGACGCGCGGCGAAGTGCCTTCGCCAGCGGTCCACCTGCCGCACCAGCGGGAACAGCGCCCGCACGGCCTGGACCTCCTCGCGCCTGTCGGCCCGGCTGGCGGGCGCCGGCGGCTCACCCTCAGCCGACGGCTCGGCGCGCCGGTCGGCCGCCTGGCGGGCTCTCTGCTGCACGTGCCCGGCCAGCGCCTCGTTCAGTGCGTCCAGAATGCCGCTCATCAGGGCGCGTTCCTCGTCCTGGCGTTCGGACAGCTCCCGTATGGTCGCCAGGCGCTCCTCGAGGTCGGGCATCGGATGCTGCTCCCGGTCTTCGGCACGCGCTGAGGGCGGCTGGGCCGCGATGGGCGGGCCCGGCATGATTGCGGGCGAGGACGGTTGCTCCCCTGCGGCCTGGACGGTGGCGTCCTGATCGGCGCCGAAAGCCGTCGCGATGTACCGGATGAACTTGCGCAGCACCGACTTGTCGAACGCGCCGGTCATCTCGCTGGCCATCGTGCTGAGCGCACCATGGGAGTCCAGCGCGTTCCCATAGGGGCGGTGGCTGGTGAGCGCGTCAAATACATCGGCCGCACGGGCCGCCCGGGCGAAGACGTTGATGGCGTCGCCGGCCCTGCCCTCAGGGTAGCCTCCGCCGCCGGCGTCTTCGTGGTGCTGGGCGATGACCTGCTGCGCAATCAGGCGCCGGCGCAGGAACGGACGCGCAATCTCCAGCCCCTCCGCCGGATGGCGCCGCACGCGTGCAAACTCCTCGGAGGTCAGCGGGCCTGGTTTGCCCAGCATCTCTGCCGGCAGCGCTGCCTTGCCCAGGTCGTGCAGCAGCCCGCCGCGTGCGATCTCCACCAGCAGGGCGGCGTCCTGCACGCCCAGCCCGTCCCGCGCGAAGCCGGCCAGCAGGGCGGCCACGTTCACGCTGTGGGTGTGCACGTGGTAGTTGAGCGGGGCGCAGTCGAAGATGCGGCGCAGGGAGTTCTTCTCCCTCTGCATCAGCCGCACCAGCGCCTCGACCAGCCGCCGGGCCCGTTGGTGGCCGTCGGCATCGTCCGGATCCCCCATCAGATCCCCCATAGTCCGGCTGGCCAGCACGTGAATCCACTGAGCCAGTTGTCCGCTCGGAAGCGGATCATCATCCAGCAGCGACCAGAGGTGTTCCTCCACGTAGTCCAGACACTCCGGGCGCTGGCTGCCGGGCACGTAGAGCATCTCCGTCCCTGTCTTCTCCAGCCTGGGCCAGGTGTTCAGATAGACCGGCTCCCCCGCGGCCCGGAACAGGCGGAACTCATCCTGATCCTCCCCCGGCACGTAGAGGTCGAACGGGGGGAAGGTGGCCGGCTGGAGTATGCGCGGATGGATGCCCAACGAGGGCGGTTCGTTTTGCATGTCGCCGGTTGCCATGGCCTATGGTTCTCCCACTGACGGTGGCCCGGTTCGGGGAGGCGCTCACTGCTCCCAGGCACACTACTCCTTTCGGTGTCATTATCAAGAAACGGAGCCTGCCGGTTCAATCCCGTGCGCCGAGGGCGGCTTGCAGGCCCTCAGAGGGGGTTCAGACGGCGTGGAACCGCCAGCAGTTTTTTCCCCATCCGGACCGTTTTTCCGGGCTGCGCTGCGCCTCGTGCCCCCTTGTGCGGGCCGTGAGCGGTCAGGAGCGGCGGTATGGCCTTTGCATCTGGGGAGTGCGGGAACCGGTCCGTCCCGAGAACTGCAGCGGAGACAGCTTGGACATGACAGCCAACGCAAAGCTGCGCGCCGATGCCGAAGCGCTCTACGGAGAGGGCCGGTTGGAGGACGCGCTGCGCCTCTACCGCCACGCCGCCGAGCGCCGGCCGGACGACCCGGAACTGCTCAGCGACATGGGCACCGTGCTGTTCGCACTGGATCGGCCGGACGACGCCGCGCGCATGTATCTGGAAGCACTGGAGCTGGACGACCACTGCGCCGCCGCGCGACAGAACCTGGACGCACTCAGCCGCGCCACGGGCCGGACGATGGAGGACCTGGTCGCACGGGTCCGGGAGGCCCGCCGCAGCCCCCTGGTCACGGCGTTGCTGCTGAACTACCGACGCCCGGAGAACATGCAGGCGCTGCTGGACTGCCTGGCCGCCCAGAGCGTGCCCGTCGAAGTCCTCCTGTGGAACAACGGGGAGCCGTTCACCGTCAGCCACCGGGAGGGGGCCGAACCCGTCCCGCCCTCCGAGCATCCCCTTGTGACGCTGGCGGTGCGCTCCAGCGAGAACGTGGGCTGCTGGACGCGCTGGCTTCTGGCCAGCGCCGCCCGGACCGAGTACGTCTGCACGCTGGATGACGACCTGGTGCTGGCCGACCGGTGGGTGCTGGAGGACGCCGTCTGGGCCAGCCGCACGCGCTGCCCGGACGGTGTGGTGGGCCTCTTCGGCTGGACCGAAGTGCCGGGCCGGGACTATCGGCACTGCACCCACACGAACGGTTCGGAAAGGGACTGCCGGGTGGACCTGATAAAGGGCCGCTTCATGCTGCTCAGGCAGGCACTGCTGGAGCGCGTGCCGCTGGAGCACCCGGTATTCCGCGAGCTGAACGACTACCGATGGCGGGCCGACGACATCTACGTCAATCTGTGCGTCTCACACGGTCGGCGCGCCGCCCATCTGGTTCCCGGCATCCTGGGCAAGCGGTTCGAGGAACTGCCCGGCGCCGAAAGGGGCCTGTGCCGCCAGCCGGACCACCACCGACAGCGCGGCGAGCTGGCCCGTCGGCTGTTCGCCCACTACGAGGAGGTGCGCGAAGCGCCTGAGCCGCCGGCCCCACGGACCCCGGCGCGCCAGACCGCAGCCGCCGCGCCCGCCCCGGCCGAGGAGACCGGAGAACGCGAGCTGCCCCGGCAGATGGAACTGCTGGCCGAGGCCGACTGGGACGTGCTGGTGGTGCTGGATGCCTGCCGGGCAGACTACTTCGGACAGGTGGTGGGACGGGGCGAGACGGTCCTCTCCCCGGGCAACTGCACGCGCTTCTGGCTGCCCCGCATGGCCGAGATGCTCACGGAACGTGACGTGCTCTACTTCACCGCCAACCCCGTGGTGGACCGGGAAGCCGAACGCTACGGGTTCGACCTGGATCTGGTCAGCATCTGGCGCGACCAGTGGGGCAGGTTCACCGAGCGGGACATACCCTCGGTGCATCCGCTCAGCGTCAACGGCGTGGTGGCGGCCTACGGACGGCTGGGGCGGCTGGACGGGCGCCCTTTCGTCGTACACTACCTCCAGCCCCACAGCCCGTACATCGGCACCCCGCCGCTGGCGGCGGCCCGCTGGGGCCAGGGCGGCGGCGGTTTCGGAGCGGCCTGCCGCGACCTGGACCGCCCCGACCACGCCGCTGCGCGGGGCGAGCTTGATTGGGACGTGGTCCGGCGCGCCTACGCAGGCAACCTGGCCCTGGTCTGGGACGCCGTGCGGAACCTGGTCGCCTCTCCCGTCTGCGAGGGACGCACGGTGGTCGTCACCAGCGACCACGGAGAGATCCTGGGCGAGCACGGCGGCCAGTTCGGCCACCTGGGCACTTGGCGATACCGGGAGCAATACGAGGTGCCCTACCTGGTGATGGAGGGCCGCCCGGACGAGGAGACGACCGTCAAGGACAAGTTGGCTGCACTTGGCTACGCGTAGACAGAAGGTGAGCGGATGAGCGAGACGATGCAACTGCGCGCGGAGGCGGAACGGCTCTACGCCGACGGTGACACGGACGGCGCCCTCGAACGCTATCGCCGCCTGCTGCGTGAGGAACCGGAGAACCCCGACCTGCTCAGCGACGCGGGGACGGTCTGCTTCGCGGCCGGTCGGGCCGAGCAGAGCCGCCGCTACTACCTGCGGGCCCTCGCACTGGAGCCGGATCACCCCGAGGCGACCGCCAACCTGGCCGAACTGTGCCGCGCGCAGGGCTGGTCCTATGAAGCCCTGTTGGCCGAGGCGGCGGACGAACGGGCGGTTACCGGCTCGGCGGGGGAGCTGGAAAGGCTCTACCGCGAGGGACGCTACGCGGACGCCTGCAAGCTGGCGCGCGTCTGGACGGAGACCGAACCGGACAACCCCGAGGCGTGGAACGATGCCGCCGTCTGCGCCCATCGCCTGGGCAGGAGCGCCGAAGCGGTGGGATACGCCCAGCGGGCGGCCGAGCTGGCCCCGGAGAACCAGCAGGTGGCCGAGAACCTGGCGGAGATACTCGACTGCGCGCGGGCGTCGACCGCCGAAGCACCGACCGCCAATGTGGGGTGTCCGCCCGCGACGGAGCGCCCCCTGCGCGTGCTGTTCCTGGAACCCCACACGCCGGACGCTTTCCTGAAGAACCTGCTGCGCGCACTACAGCGAGAGGAATGGCTGCAGATACACCATGAGGAGTTCACCCCGCAGACTGGCTCGCTGGCTATAGAGTGGGCCGACGTTGTGTGGCTGGAGTGGGCCAACGAGCTGGCCGTATTCGCCACCAGGCAGTTGAGCGCGCTGCAGAGCCGGCCGGTCGTCTGCCGTCTGCACCGCTACGAGGCGTTCAGCGACCTGCCGCGCCGGATCAACTGGGACGTGGTGGACTGCCTGGTCTTCGTGGCCGAGCACGTTCGGCGCGCCTTCGGCGAGCGGTTCCCCGAGGTGAGCGTCGAGAAGCGCGTGATCCACAACGGGGTGGACCTGGATCGGTTCACCATCGCCCCGGACAAGGAGCAAACGCGGGATATCGCCTTTCTGGCCCACCTGAACTGGCGCAAGAACCTGCCGCTGGTCTTCCAGATCGCCCACGGGCTGCAGGCCGCCGGCGGCGTCGAGAAGTTCCACGTGGCGGGCGACTGGCAGGTGCCGGAACTGCGCGAGTATTTCCACCACATGCGCCGGGAGATGGGCCTTGAGGAGACGGTGGTCCACGATGGCTACATCGAGGACGTGCCCGCCTGGCTGGCCGACAAGCGGCATCTGCTGTCCGCCAGCGTCAACGAGGGGCACCCCTGCACCGTGCTGGAGGCCATGGCGGCGGGCCTGCGCCCGGTGGTGCACAACTTCCCCGGCGCGGCAGAGCTGTTCCCCGAGGAATGCCTGTTCAACACCGTCGCTGAGGCCGTTTACATGTTGGACGCCCCGGCCGGGGAACCCGAGAGATACCGGGATTATGTGCAGGACAGCTATCCTCGCGACCGGCAGCTCCGGAAGATCCGCCAGTTGCTGGAGGACTTGGTCGGGGGAGATTGGGGCCCGTCCGAGTCGCTCGAGGCGGAGGCCGAAGTCCTGGGCCCGTCTGCCCGCGCCGACGAGGAGTTGGCCCGCACCTACGACGAGAACTGGTACCGCGAACGCATCCGCTACAGGCCGGCCTACCACGAGTTCGCCAGGGCCGTTGACGAGGTGCTGGCCCCACGCAGCCTGGCCGACCTGGGATGCGGGGCGGGCTTCATCGTGGAGCACTTCGCCGACAAGGTGCCGGTGCTCGGAGTGGAGGGCAGCCGGGAAGCCTTCCAGGTCATGTCGCCGAAGGCCCGGAGCAACGCCGTCTGCGCGGACCTGACGGGTCCCCCATTACCCCGCCTGAAGCAGTTCGAATCTGTCGTGTGCATGGAAGTGGCCGAGCACATTCCCGAAGAGCGGGTGGAGGACTTCCTGGCCTGGTTCACCGCTGCCCGGCAGGTGCTGCTGACGGCCGCGCCACCCGGCCAGGGCGGCAACCACCACGTCAACGAGCAACCGCCCGAGTACTGGCAGGAGTTGTTCGCGAACATCGGCCTCAGATACGACCCCCAACGAACCAGCAGATGGCGCGCGCTTGCACGGGCCGGCACCCGCCAGTGCTCCTGGGTCGTGCGCAACGCCATGCTGTTCAGCCGAGGCGACGCCGCCTGAGTCGGAGTCAACACATGCTGTCGGCCAGCCGCAACCGACCCAACATCGTCATGCTGATGCTGGACACGCTGCGCGCCGACCGGCTGGGCTGCTACGGATACCGCCGGCGCACCGTCTCGCCGGCCATTGATGAAGTCGCGCGGGGGAGCATCCTGTTCGAGAGAGCGATCGCCTCCGCTCCCTGGACGCTCCCTTCGCACGCCAGCCTGTTCACCGGCCTGCATCCGTCCCAGCACGGGGCGGACGACGTCTCCCTCTACCTTCACGAGCGGCATCGGACGCTCGCCGAGCGTCTGTCGGGGGCGGGCTACCGGACGGCGGCGTTCTGCGCTCACAACGCGTGGTTCTCCGCGGCGGCCGGGCTGGCGCGCGGGTTCCAGCTCTGCGTCGGTCCGGAGCTGAAGGAGGACGCTTCCGGGCTGAGGGAGATGGCCGCGCGGACTGCCGACCAGGAGCAGTATCTGTCCGCCGAGGGGTGCGAAGTGCTCGGCTTCGCCCGCTACTGCCTGCACAGGCTGGCCGACAGGCATGCGCCGCTGTTCCTGTTCCTCCACAGCATGATCAACCATCAGCCCTATCGGCCCGCCGACGCGAGCTGGGACAAGCTGGGCGCCGATCCCGTGCCGGCTGATCTGACGGCCCACCTGGCGGAGAACTTCCGCGAGCTGCGCGCCAACCCCGAGACGATCACCGCCGAGCAGGCCGAGGCGATGGACCTGCTCTACGACGCCTGTGTGGCCACGGCGGACGAGCTGGCCGCGCGGCTCATCGAGCTGATCGGCCGGAGGCTGGGCTGGGAGCGAACGGTGCTGGTGATCACTTCCGACCACAGGCAGAACCTGGGCGAGCACGGCATGTGGGGCCACTGGCTGTGCCTGGCCGATACGCTGTTGCACGTGCCGCTGCTCATCTACCCGCGGCCGTTCGCATCGCTGCCGGCGCGCGTATCGGCGCCCGTTCAGCAGGCCGACCTGTGCAGCACACTGCTGCGGCTGTCCGGCGCAGCCGGCCAG
>JAWOCH010000067.1:0-5622 GCA_046483865.1 Candidatus Brocadiia bacterium
CCGTTTCGACAAGCTCAAGGCCCTGAGCACCTCGAAGGGCAGGGGAAAAGGAGAGCAGGGGAACAGGTGGCAACGGCAACGACACCGCCCGGCGGACGGGCTCCGTGAGGTGCCGTGGAGGGACGCGCTCTGTCGCGTCCGCTTTCTCCCCCGCTCGACGCCCGCGCGGCGCAGCGAGCAAACGACTACCCCCACAGCCCGGGTGACTCAACAGCCCGGTGTGCGCTTCCCCGCGCCCCCGGCGGCGTGGTAGGATGTCGGCCGGCTTCCGCCCGCAAAGGGACTGCGCAAGATGGCCACCAGAACCGTTCTGCTTAGCGTCGGCGACGACTCGGGCGACCTGCACGCGGCGAACCTGATGCGCGCGATGCAGCAGCGCCGGCCCGACCTGCGCTTCGTCGGGTTCGGCATGGAGCGGATGCAGGGGGCGGGGCTGGAGCCGCTGGACGAGGTGCGCGACAGCGCCATGTGGATGGCCAACCTGCTGCGGTTGGGCCGGTTCCGTCGCCGCCTGGCGGCCGCCCGGGGCGTTCTGGACGCCGGCGAGGTGGACCTGGTGCTGCCGGTGGACTTCGGCGGGTTCAACCTCTACCTGTGCCGGGCGGCCACCCGGCGCGGCGTCCCCGTCTTCTACTACATACCCCCGCAGGTGTGGGCGCACGGGCGATACCGGCTGAAGAAGCTGCGCAAGTGGACCACCCGCTGCGGGCTGATCTACCCCTTCGAGCCCGGCCTCTACAGCGAGTGGGGCGTGGCGGGCGACTACGTGGGGCATCCCCTGTTCGACGAGATCGAGCGCAACCCGCCTTCGGAGCAGGTGGTCGCCCGGTTGCGGGAAGAGCATGGGGCGCGGCTGGTCGCCGTGTTCCCGGGCAGCCGGCGCCAGGAGCTGAAGCCGCACCTGCGCCTTGTGGCCGAATGCCGCCGGCGACTGGCGGATATCGAAGGAGTTGGTTTCGCCGTGCTCACGACGCCCCGGTGGCAGAGCTACGCGCGCGAGCTGCTGCGGGGCGAAGGCTCGGAGATGGCGGTGCTGGATGGTGTCCGCCCCGTCGAGCTGGCCCGTGCCGCCCGCGTTTGCCTGACCAAGTCGGGCACCATCACCCTGGAGATCGCCAGCCAGGGCACGCCGATGGTCATCTTCTACCGCACGTCGCCGTTCCTCTACTTCCTGGCGTGCGGCCTGTCGCATTCGCCGTGGGCCGGGCTCATCAACGTGCTGGCCGGCCGCGAGGTCTGCCCGGAGCGCGTGATGGCGAAGGACCATCCCGAATGGCTCGCCCGGCATGTGCGGCGGCTGCTGACGGACGAAACCGCCTGGGAGCGCTGCCGGCGGGACATCGAGGGGGTAATGGAGGGCTTCGCCCGTCCGGGCGCCTCAGAGCGCGCGGCCGAGTCGGCGCTCCGGGTGCTGGGCGGGTAGGAGCGGCGGCTCTGGTTGACCGGCCGCCGGACGGCCGGTAGATTCGTCGTTAGGTTGAGCGCTGCTCGAAGGGGGGCATACCGGTATGGCGCAGGACAGGCAGCTCTGGCCGCGGCGCGTGCGCCGGGTGGTGCAGGCGCTGGCCTTCCTGGCGTTCCTGGCCTACGTGGTGGTGGCGCCGGCTATGGCCGTGCCGCCGCGGCGCGGGGCGGGCGTCATGATGTTCAGCCCCCTGAGCGGGCTGGGGGCGAGCGTATCGGCGTGGTCGCTGATCGCCGCCTTCTGGCCGGCGCTCGTGCTGCTGGCGGTGGCGCTGCTGCTGGGGCGCTACTTCTGCGGTTGGCTCTGCCCACTGGGAGCGACGCTTGACGCCACGGACCGCCTGCTGGGCCGCCGGCGCAGCCCTGTGCCCGATCCGGAAGGACCGGACTTCGAGCACCGCCGCACCCGCCGCCTCAAGTACTACCTGCTGACCGCCTGCCTGGCGGCAGCGTTCCTGGGCGTCTCGATTTTCGGGCTGTTCGACCCCCTGGCCATCGCCGTCCGCAGCTACGTCCTGGTGGTTCACAGCTACCTGACCGAAGCGTTCTCCTCCGCCCTGGAGGCGCTGGGGCTGACCGGCGCTTCACGCGGCGTCCGCACGGCTCTGGCCGCCCGCGTCCAGCCGGTCTTTTTGTTGCACGTGGGCACATTGGCGGCCTTCGGCCTGCTGCTGGGACTGGAGCTGGTGCGGCGCCGGTTCTGGTGCCGATACTTGTGTCCGCTTGGAGCCATGTATGCCCTGGCGGGCAAGGCGGCCGTCACCAGGCGCGCCGTCAGCGACGCGTGCATCGAGTGCGGCCGCTGCGCTGCGGCCTGTCCGACGGGCTGCATCTCGCCCGATGGCCACCGGACGCTCAACGGCGAATGCATCCTGTGCCTGGACTGCCAGGCGGTCTGCCCGACGCGGGCGGTCAGCTTCTTCGGCCGGGCGCCGGCGGAGCAGAAGAAGGAGGTGGACCTGACCCGCCGGGGCGCGGTGGCGGCGGTGGGCGCCGGGTTGCTGGCCTATCCGCTGCTGCGTCTGAAGCCGTCGGAGGAGCTGTCGAAGGGCGACCCGTTGATCCGGCCGCCGCTGGCCGGGCGTGACATGGACGCCTTCCTGTCCAGGTGCCTGCGCTGCGGCCAGTGCATGAGAGCCTGCCCCACGGGCGTGATCCAGCCGGCCGGGCTCCAGGCCGGCCTCGAGGGCATGTGGACTCCCCGCCTGGTGCCGCGGCTGGGTTACTGCATCTACGAGTGCGACGCCTGCGGGCGCGTTTGCCCGTCGGGGGCGATCCCGCCGTTCAGCCTGGAGGAGAAGCACAGGACGGCCGTCGGTCTGGCCTACCTGGACCGCACGCGCTGTATCCCCTGGCGAGGCAACCAGCGGATCGGGGAGGATGACTTCGCCGCGGACGAGCACAACTGCGGCGTCTGCGAGGAGGTCTGCCCCGTGCCGGGCAAGGCCATCCACTTCCGGCGAGTCAACCCCGCTCAGGGCCGTGGCCGGGGCGGTCGGGAAGGCCACGCACGTCAGAGTGAGGCCGCCGCAGGCATAGGGGAGGCTGGCGAGCTTCGGCTGCCCTACCTGCGGGCGGAGGCCTGCGTGGGGTGCGGGTTCTGCGAGGCGTCCTGCCCGGTGGTCGGCGAGGCCGCCATCCGGGTGAGCGGCGGCTTCCGTGAGCTGCCGCCGCCGGAGGAGCGCATGGCCGCCGCGCCCGCGACCGCGCAGGCCCTGCCGACGCGCTCGGGCGATTTCCGCCTGGCCGGCCCCAAGACCACTTACACCGGGCCGGACGAGCTGTACGAGTACATCAACGGGGGCGGTGAACCCTACCTGACCTTCAACTTCATCCGCGTGACCACCGCCGACTACACCGACGGCGAGCGCGAGCTGAAGGTGGACCTGTGGGAGTTCGAGACCACCGACGACGCCTACGGCGCCTATGCGAAGGACCGGCGGGGCGATACGGTGGGTGTCGGCGACGAGGGCTCGATGCTGGGGGGCTCCCTGTGGGCGCGGCATGGGCGTTTCATGATCTCGGTGCTGGACATGGACCAGACTCCGCCGGAGCATGCCCGCCGGCTGGCCACGACGGCGCTGGCGGCGCTCGAGGCCGAAGCGGCGCCCAGGCCGCAGATCTGCCGTCGGCTGCCGCGGGAGGGGCTGCGCCCCCAGAGCGTGCTGTTCATGCGCGATCAGGCACCTCTATACAACGTGGTGCTGGCGGACGAATGGATCCCGGAGGGCACCTTCGGCATCCAGGATGGCGCCGTCGGTGCGTATGGGGTCTACGAACTGCGCGAGGACGACCGGCCCGCCGGCTTGCTCCTGGTGCGTCATCCCGGAGTGGGCCCGGCGGCGGAGGCGGCGGAGCGCCTGGCCGCGCTACGGCGGGAGTGGGGCGATGAGCAGGTGGGCGATGAACGGTACGTCGTCTTCCGTGCCGGCGAGGGCAACTACTGCGCCGTCGGCAGCGCCGGGCGCTACTTCGCCGCCGCCTTCTACATGCCCGCCGCCGAGGAAGCCGCCGACCTGGTGCGGCGGGCCCTGACTGAGTAACGTGGACACCCAGGGAGACCGCCAGTGTCCGGAGCACCCATGACGTTCTTCGATGCCCACTGCGTGCTGGGCCGCCACGGCCACTGGCGCGAGCCGCAGCCCGCCAGCGTCCCGGAACTGCTTGACGTCATGGACCGGCTCGGCATCGGCCAGGCGCTGGTGACTCACTGCGACAGCCGCGCGCATCATCCGGCCGTGGGCAACCGGCCGGCGGCCGAGCTGACCGCTGGGGAGCCGCGCCTGCTGCCGGCCTGGGTTCTGCTGCCTCCGGGGACCGCGGAGACGCCTCAGCCGGAAGGCATCGTGGGGGAGTTCCGCGCCCACGACGTGAAGGCCGCCTTCCTCTGTCCGGGCACCTACGGGCACGGGCTGGAGGACTGGGAGGTGGACAGCCTGCTGGAGCCGCTGGCGGCGGCGGGGGTGCCCGTCTTCCTGGACGGCGAATCGGGCTTTCCCGGCTGGGGCTATGCCTACCCGCTGGACTCGCTGGACGTGGAGGCCGCCGTGCGGCTGGCCCTGCGGCATCCGGCGCTGCCTGTTGTGATGACGGCTTTCCGGTTCCGGCGCACGAACCGTCGGGTGGCCTGCGCCATGCAGCGGGCGCCGAACCTGTACATGGAGCTGTCCGGCTGGTGGTTCTACAAGAACGTGGAGTTCCTGTGCGACCTGGTGGGGCCGGAGCGGCTGCTGTTCGGCACTCGGCTGCCCGTGCACGACCCCGGCGCGACGAAAGCGACGGTTCAGTACGCCGATATCCCGCAGAAGGCGAAGTCTCTCATCGCCGGGGGAAACCTGCGCCGCCTGCTGTCCTGGGACGGCGAGATCCGCCCTGAAACGCCGGCCGTGCCGGAAGACGCCCCGGCGGACGAGCTGTACGCGAAGGCCGTGGCCGGTGCTGACCTGTTCGGTGAGTGCTTCGCCGATGGACACGCCCATGTCGGCTTCAGCAGCACCTACGTCGTCCCCGACTGGTCGCCCGACAAGCTGGTGCGGGACATGGACAGGCTCGGGGTCGAGCGGACGTGCGTGTTCGCTCTGAGCAGCGACGGGGGCGACGACCGCCCGGCGAACGACACCGTCATCGAGGCGCAGGAGAGCTATCCGGGCCGCCTGATCGGCTTCGCCCGCGCCGGGGCGAACCGGCCCGTCGAGGAGGCACGCGCCGAGTGGGAGCGGTGCATCCGGGCGGGGCTGCGCGGGATCAAGCTCTACACAACCGATCCGGAGCACCTGCGCGCCGCCTGCGCCATCGGCCAACGCGAGCGACTCATCATGGTGAACCACAACTGGGGCGAGCCCGAGCAGCTTCTGGAGCTGGCCACCGACTTCCCCGACGCCGTCCTGGTCACCGGCCACACGCGGGATGATCTGGCCGCCGTCTGCCGCCGGGCGGAGAACGTGTACGTCGGCACCTGTCCTCTGATAGCGTTCGGCGCCGCCGAGCGCTACGTGGCGCTCTACGGGGCGAAGCGCCTGCTGTTCGGCTCCGACATGAGCGACCTGCCCATCCCCTGGGGACTGGGGCCGATCCTGTATGCGGACATCAGTGAGGCGGACAAGCGCGCCATCCTGGGCGGCAACCTGCGCCGCCTGCTCCAGACCCACTCGCGCCCGG
>JAWOCH010000033.1:0-9847 GCA_046483865.1 Candidatus Brocadiia bacterium
AACTCGGCAGTTCAGGTCGGTTCAGTCAGAGAATTGAATGACCCTGCGCCCACGCTGCGCCTGCTGGCAAGCCGGCGGGGGCCGTGATATAATGGCATCACGTTGGGTAGATGCCCCGTGCGACGGTACCGTGCCTGCTCCCCGGGCCCTTCCCGCCCGGGTTGTTTCCAATGGAGAGATAGTGATATGCCTGCACCGCCACCGCCAGGCAGGCGGCCGGACCGGCAACCACAGCGACCCCCCGGGCGCGGGGGCGAGCCGCCCCCGAAGCGCTCGCGCTGGACGCTGTGGTACTTCCTGCTCGGGCTTGCGCTGGTCCTGTTCATCATGTGGTCCAGCCAGTCCAGGCAGCGCGAGCAGATCACCTACGGGCGGTTCCGCAAGCTGCTCAGCGACGACCAGGTGGCCTACGTCGAGCTGACCGCCGACAAAGTCAAAGGAAAGCTGACCGAGACCGGCTCCGACGGCGAACAGAAGCAGTTCGTGGCCAACCGAATGAAGGGCGACGATGAACTGCCCGAACTCCTCCAGCAGAAGCTGGGCGAGAACTGGGACGCGCCGGCCCCCTCCTGGCTGGAGAACCCCCTGCTGCTGTGGATCCTGCCCATACTGCTCATAGTGATCGCCTGGCGGTTCATCCTGGGCCGCATGAACCCGGTCAGCGGGGTGATGGACTTCAGCCAGAGCCGCGCGCAAGTCGTCGCGCAGAAGGACGTGGACGTGACCTTCGACGACGTGGCCGGCATCGAAGAGTGCAAGAAGGAACTCCAGGAAGTGGTGGAGTTCCTGCGCCACCCCTCGAAGTTCACCCGACTGGGCGGCCGCATCCCGAAGGGGGTCCTGCTGGTCGGGCCGCCCGGCACCGGCAAAACGCTGCTGGCCAAAGCGGTGGCCGGGGAAGCCGGAGTGACCTTCTTCAGCCTGAGCGGTTCGGACTTCGTCGAGATGTTCGTCGGCGTCGGCGCCGCCCGCGTGCGGGACATGTTCGAAACGGCCCAGAAGGCCGCCCCGTGCATCATCTTCATTGACGAGCTGGACGCCCTGGGCAAGGCCCGCGGCATGGGATGGAGCGGAGGCCACGACGAACGGGAACAGACGCTGAACGCCCTGCTGGTGCAGATGGACGGCTTCCAGACGCAGAAGGGTGTCATCCTGCTGGCCGCCACCAACCGGCCGGAGATGCTCGACCCCGCGCTGCTGCGCCCGGGGCGGTTCGACAGGCACGTGATGGTGCCGGCGCCGGACCTGAAGGACCGCGAAGGCATCCTGCAGGTGCATACCAGGGAAGTGACACTGAGCGATTCGGTGGACCTGCACAAGCTGGCCGCCATGACGCCGGGCTTCGTGGGCGCCGACCTGGCCAACCTGGTCAACGAGGCGACGCTTCTGGCCGCACGGCGGGGCAAGGATGAGGTGCAGATGCAGGATTTCGAGGACTCGATCGAGCGCGTGGTGGCCGGGTTGGAGAAGCGCAACCGCCTGATGAACGAGGAGGAGAAGGAGACGGTGGCTCACCACGAGGCCGGCCACGCCCTGGTGGCCTGCCTTGTGGAGGGAGCCGATCCTGTGCGGAAGGTCTCCATGATCCCTCGCGGCGCGGCCGCCCTGGGCTACACGATGCAAATGCCCACCGAGGACCGCTACGTGCTGAAAAAGGGCGAGCTGATGGATCGAATGGCCGTCATGCTGGGCGGACGCTCAGCAGAAGAGGTCGTGTTCGGCGAAGTGTCCACAGGCGCCAACAACGATCTGCAGAAGGCAACCGACCTGGCACGCGAGATGGTGACCCGCTACGGCATGTGCGAGGAACTGGGACCGCTCAGCTATGCCAGGAGTGAACCCTCGCCGGGCTCACCGCCCGAGATACAGTTTGGCAAGCCCTGGAGCGAGCGCACAGCGCGCCAGATAGACCAGGCCGTGCGTGAACTGGTGGACAGGGCGCACGACCAAGCGGCCGGGCTGCTGAAAGAACGGGAAGATGCCCTGCTCGCACTTGCAGCCGCTCTGAAGGAGCGGGAGGTCATTGACCAGCCGGAGTTGGCCGAACTGCTGGCCGAGCACGGCATCGAGCTGCCGCCGCCCCACGCGCGGGGATCGGAGGAGCAACCCGAGGAAGAGCCCATGCCTCAGCGCACTGAAGGACGGGCCGAATGACATCGAACCAGCCGGAAACCCCCGAACCAACCGAGGAGCACGCCGTGGCCCGGCCAGAGGATGCCGCGGGCCAGAGCGCCTCTGACAAACCTGACAAGTTGGCAGAGGTCGCGGAGAGCGAGGGACTCTCCACTGCGCGCAAGATACGCTTTGCCTTCCTGTTGCTGATCCTCCTTGTGGTGGCCGGCGTGGCCCTCTACCGCTACGTAGACCGCCGGACAGCGGAGACAGAGCGTCAGCAGCAGTTGGCTGAGGCACTCGGTGAGGCCCGCGGCGAGTTGAGCGCCATGCGCCCCCTGGAAGCTCTGCAGGTCCTGCAACGCGCAGCCGAGCTCGAGCCCGCGAACCAGGACGTGGCCAGGCTCGCCGTTGCAGCACTCTATGCCAGCGGGCAGATGGAGCCCGCTCTGGCGGAGTTCAACCGGCTCAGCCAGGGGCTCGTCGCCGAGATACACCAGGGGGGCAGGGAGTACATCCGTCGCTGCGGCCTGTTGTGGAACCTGGCCAGGCGCATCACCACGGGCGCCGATTCCGACCGCCAGCGCGCACTGGCTCTGTGCCGCTGGTTCGCGCTGTACCTCATGCCGCTGGAAACGGCCCCGGAGCCCGGCGAGCCCGTCCTGGTAGCGCTCCAGGGCTACGGCCGTCGCCGGCAGATGGCCTGGACCTACGTTGCTCTTGCCCGGCAGGTAGATGTGCCCTGTGTCGTAGTCGTCACCGACGAGGAAGGCACTGCTGACCACCCGCTGATCGAAGTGCATCCGCGCGAGGGCGAGCCCTTCCTGTTGGATCCGTGGCGGGCAGTGCCAGTGATGGACCAGGATTCGGGCGAACTGCTCTCGCTGGAGAACGTGCGCGCGGATCCCGCAGCGTTTGCGCGGTGGCTGGCGCTGGCAGGGCTGCCGGCTGACCCCGAAACCGAGCCCTTTGCCTCCGCACGACGTCTGATCGCCGCCCACCCCGCAGCCATGGACGCGCGTTTCGGGGCGTTCGAACAGGCGCTGATGGTCTTGCAGGAGCACCCCCGCCTTGTGCTGACCCCCGCCCGGCCCGAGCCGGAAGCTGCCGAGGACCTGTGGGAATACCCGGAACAGGTTCTGAGCAGTGCCCACTCGCCGGAGGCCCTGGATCGCGCCTACCAGGCGGCGCGGCTCGTCGCGCCCGGTCGCAACAAGCAGCTCCTGGGCGATTTCCAGGGCGCCGCCCAGATCTACTCGGCGATGGCCCAGGACCTGGAGTCCAAGCTGGCGGAGGCCGACGTGGAAAGTGCGGCAACAGCAATCGGGCAGGCACTGGAGGACGTGCATTTCTACCAGGGCACGAACCTGCATGAGGCGGGCCGGCTGGAAGCCGCGCAGGAGCGGATCTCCAGGTATCTGGAGCAGTATCCAGACGGCCGCTGGCAGCCGCTGGCCCGCGTTCTGCTGGCGGATATCCGGGCGGCCGAGGGCGCGACGCAGGCCTGGACCAACCTGCCGCCGTCGCGCCGGCTCTACGGGGCTCTGAGGGAGAAAGGGTTGCTGCCGGGGCCGCGGGTGGTCGGCGCCGCAGGGGGCGTGCCCGCGGACAGCGCCATCGCGACCCAGGCACGCTGACCCGGGCCGACATGCAGCACCAACTACGCCGCAGGATCCTCGCATACATCCGCCGTCACGGGCTGCTGCGGGAGGGACAGGTCGTCCTGGCCGGCTTCAGCGGGGGCCCGGACTCGGTGGCTCTCGTGCTTCTGCTGCAAGACCTCGCAGCCGCCGGCCAGTTGCCGCTCGAGCTGTCCCTGGCCCATCTGAATCACGGGCTGCGCGGTGCCGAGTCCCGCCGGGACGAGCAGTTCTGCCGCGCGTTCGCCGAGCGCCACGGACTGCCCATACACGTCGAGCACGTGGACGCCGCCGCCGTCGCTCAAACCGAAGGGGGGAACCTGGAGGCGGTGGCACGCCGGCTGCGCTACGATTTCCTGGGACGGGCAGCGGAGCAGGCCGCGGCATGCGCCGTGGCCACCGGCCATCAGGCCGACGACGTGGCCGAAACGGTGCTGCTGCGGCTGTTGCGCGGAGCAGCGGTGACCGGGCTGGGAGCCATGGCGCCGGCACGGCCGCTGGGCGGGTCAGTGCGGCTGGTCAGGCCCCTGCTGGAGGTCCGCAGGCACGAGCTGCGCAGCTACCTGGAATCCCGGGGGCAGGAATGGCGGCGCGACAGCAGCAACCGCGACACCCGGTATACCCGCAATCGCATCCGGCACGAGCTGATACCCGCACTGGAAGCCGACTACCCGACCTTCTCGGTGGAGTCCCTGGCAGGGCTGAACGAATCGGCCCTGGAAGTGGCCCGGCTTCTGTCCGATCTGGCCGATCGGCTCTGGAGGGATTCCTGCCGGACTGATGAGGACGACGAGGTAGTGCTGGACGCCGGCGCACTGGCGGAAGCCCCCGCCGCCGTGCGCAAGGTCACCGCCGCGCAGGCAGTCAGTCGGTTGGAGCCGGAGGCTCCACTGCGCACGGAGCACTATGCCGAGCTGGCTGCCCTGCCCGGCCGGCCGGTGGGCGCACAGGTAGCCCTGCCGGGCGAAGTGATCGCGCGGCGCGAACACGGAACGGTGTATTTCGCTCGGCGCGAGCCGGCCGGACAACTGCCGTCCCGGCGGCTGGACATCCCGGGACAGGTTGCCGTGCCCGAGGCGGGACTGCGCATCGAGTGCGCTGAGGCGGCGGACGAAGTGGACCCGGAACGGGCCCGGGCGAGGAGTTCGGAATGGCAGGTTTTCGTGGCGCGCGAGGCTGTCGGGCAGCGATTCTCAGTGCGCGGCCGACAGGCCGGGGACCGCTTCCACCCACTCGGCGCGCCGGGCGAAAGGAAGCTCAAAGAGTTCCTCATTGACGCGCGGGTGCCCCGGCACGAGCGTGAGAGCATCCCGCTGGTGCTGGCCGAGGACGGCCGCATCGCCTGGCTGGTGGGCCTGCGCATCGGCGAGCCGTTCCGTCTGCCGCCCGGGGGCGCACCGGCACTGCGCCTGCGCGCTGTTCAGACCTCTTCATCGGGCCGTTGAGGCGGGCCCGCGCTGATCTCAAGGGTTGCTTTGAAGCCCGCCGGTAGGGTACGATACGGAACTGCGAGGACACCCCTCTTCGGAATGAGAACCCTCACCTACATCAAACTCGTAGTCCTGGGCGCCCTGCTCCTGGCAGCGGGGTTGGTCGTGCGCGAAGTGCGCCGCCAGACCGCCCCGGAGAACGTGCGCACCGCATTGCTGGCCGAGCTGGAGGGTGTGGTGCGGGGGGACGTGCAGATCGGCGCGGCGCGCTTCGGACTCGACGGCGTCGTGGAGGCGGAGGAGGTGGCCATCACCGCCCCTGACGCCGAGGAGCCCGTCCTCACCTGCGAGCGCATCGCCGTGCAACTGGACCGCCTGCAACTCCTGCGAGGGCGCAAAGTGCCTGAGAGCGTCCACATCGAGCGGCCCACTTTGCGCCTGCGTCGCTTCCCGCAGGAACGCCGATGGAACCTGGACGACCTGCGCCGTCGCCCGAAGGAGGTCCCCGGCCGGCCGGCGCCTGCGGGCGTGGCACCGGCGCTTATCAAGGTGGAAGACGCCACACTGCTGGTGACACATCCCGGTCTGTTCCCCAACGGCAAGCCGGCACGCTACGAGGGATTGTACGTTGAGTTGGCGCGCGATGGTGCGGGAGCGGGCTCGTGGAGCTTCGAAGGAACCCTGCGCCGTGGGCCATTGCGTGGGATGGAGTTGCGCGGCCACTTCGCCACCGAACCCCAGGCCCGGCTCCTGGTGGAGGCGAGTGCAGAATCCCTGCAGGCGGACCGGGAGCTGTTCCGGCGCGTGCCCTACGGGGACGAAATGTGGGCGGACTATCGCCCCGAGGGTGCCGTCGGTGTGGAGGGTGTCGCGAGCACGGCCGACGACGGGTCACTGAAGTATGACTTCTCGGTCAACGTGCGGGACGCGACGTTCCTGACGCGCTTCATCGCCGCTCCCATCGAGGCAGCCAGCGGCGAAGCGCTGATCTCGGACCGTGGCGTTCGCGTGAAGGACTTCCTCGGCACGATGCCACCGGAGGCAACTGACCTGGGGGACAGCATGCCGACCACCGTGCGCGTGGAGGCAACCCAGCGCTGGAACGGAAGCGCGCACCACGTGATCCGCGCGACCGGCCTTCCCCTGTCTCGGACGGTATTCGAGGCCATCCCCGGCGGCGGCGAACTGTGGCGGCGCCTGGATCCGGACGGACGATGCGACCTGCATCTGGTGCTTGACCGTCAAGCGGGCGACGTTCCGATGGAATACCGCGCCGAAGCAAGGCTGCATCGCGTCACGCTGCGCCCGGAGGAACTACCCCTGCCGCTGACCGACGTGGAGGGTACGGTTACGTTGAGGCCGGACGTCGTTTCGCTCAGTGACATACGCGGCACGCTCCGGCAGGCCGGGCCGGATGATGCGCCTGCGTCTGCTGCCCATATCCGCGTGGACGGCACCTTGGGGACACGGAACGGAGCGCTGGAACTGAGCGCGGCGGCGGAGAACCTGCAGTTGGATGAATCGGTGCTGAGGGCCATCCCCGGGGCCGGAGAGCAGATATGGAGGACCGCGCGACCGGAGGCACTTGTGGACGCGCAGATCAGTATCCGGCGTGAAGAAGCCGGTGAAGACCTGCAGCGAAGCGTGCAGTTGAGGGCCAGCGAAGGACGGGCTCGGCTGGAGTTCTGGCCTGTCCCGCTGCACGAGATATCCGGAACGTTGCGGATCGAAGGCGACCGGTTGTATCTGGACGATATGAAGGCAACAATGGACCTGGCGGAGACGCGCGACGACACGCTGCGTCTGAACCGGCTGGCAGCCAGCGGAGAGGCCGACCTGCGGGCCGGAACCGCCCGGCTCTCCCTGGACGGACACAACGTGACGCTGAACGAGGAACTGATCACGTCCCTGCCCCAGCTCGGACAGCGCATATGGGAGGACGCCCGGCCGGAAGGGCTCGCTTCCTTCGACGGCACGCTCTCCTACGAGAAGCAACGCGTTGAACCGGTGCGTTGCCTGCTGGAGCTTGACTTGCGCGACGTCACGCTCACCCCGGAAGCTGTGCCGATGCCGATCCATGCCGTTCGCGGACGGGCATTGATCAGCGAGCGGCGCCTGGTGGCAGACCGTCTCACCGCGGTGAGCTGCTCGGGGGAGCTCCGTACGGCTCTCGTGGCCTACTACGGCACGCCAGGCGAACTGCCCAGCTACGCGGCGACGGTGCGCTTTCGGGAGTTGGAGTTTGCCGAGCTGGCGGGCCGTTGGGCCGCCGAGCGCCCCCAGATGGGCGGCCTGCTGAGCGGCACGGTAGACGTCGGCGGAGTCCTGGGAGGCGGGACGCCACTGAGCATGGAGGGAACCGTTTCGCTGAGCGAGGGACGCTTGTGGCAGACGCCGTTCTTCGCACGGCTGATCAACGTGCTCCACCTGCAGACGCCGTCGGGGGGCGACCGCCTCCAGGAAGGCCGGGCCAGGTTCACGCTGCTGGCCGGAGAGACGACTGTGCACGACTTCGAAGTCACCGGCGGGGGGCTACACCTGAGCGGATACGGCAGCATCAGCCGCGGCGGCGACCTTGCGGGCACCATGGTGGCCGTCGGCGCGCCCGAGGGCGGAGGGGCCATACCGATCATCTCCAGCATCATCGGTTGGGCCATGCGCGGCGTCGAGCGCGAGCTGCTGCGCGTCGAGGTCGGCGGCACGCTGGAAGATCCCAGCTTTCAGCCCGAGACACTGGCCCGCATCATGGCGCCCATCGCCGGGCTGCGCAGCCTGTTGCTGAGCCCGTTTGGGGAAGATGAGTAGGAGCAGGGAGCATATGTCCATGAGACGCGCGCGCGTAGTGGTGGTGGGCAGCGCAAACACCGACGTTACGGTCTGTGCTGACCATCTCCCCCGGCCGGGAGAAACCGTGCTCGGCGGAGAAGCCGTATGGGCGGGCGGTGGCAAGGGCTCCAACCAGGCCGTGGCCGCCGCCAGGGCCGGCGCAGAGGTGACCTTCGTCGGCCGGGTCGGCGTTGACGACCTGGGCCGCCGCACGCGCCAGCGCATGGAAGCCGACGGCATATGCACCGACCATCTCCATGCGGATGAACACGCCCCCAGCGGAGTGGCACTCATAATAGTGGACGAGGACGGGGAGAACCTGATTGCCGTGGCGCCGGGGGCGAACTCCCGGCTGAGCGCCGAGGACGTGCGCCAGGCACGCGACGCAATCGCCGCGGCGGACATGGTGCTCACCCAGTTGGAGGTGCCGCTCGAGACGGTCGCGGCGGTGGTGCGGGTCTGCGCCGAGGAATCGGTTCCCGTCATGCTGAACCCCGCCCCCGCCCGCGATCTGCCGGCTGACCTGATAGCATCGCTGGACTACATGACGCCGAACGCCGGCGAGGCAGCCCGCCTCACGGGTTCGTCTGAGGAGGCTGAGCCCGAGCAGGCGGCCCGCCGGCTGGCCGAGATGGGCGTCGGCGCGGTGGCACTGACGCTCGGCGCCGAGGGAACATGCGTCTGCGCTGAAGGCTCCTGCTGGCGCCTGGCACCGCCGCCGGTGCAGGCCGTGGACACCGTAGCCGCAGGGGACTGTTTCTGCGGCGTGCTGGCGGTCGGTCTGGGCGAGGGAATGCCCCTGCGCCGGGCGGCTGCGATGGCGACCTGCGCGGCCGCCATCAGCGTGCAGCGCGCGGGCGCGCAACCCTCCCTGCCCACGCGGGAGGAGATAGACGGCCTGCTGGAGGAACTCGAGGAAGAAGCGGCGCTCTGACGCTGCGAAAGCGATGGATAGAGCATTCAGAATATCGCTCCGGGTCGCGCTGTTCCTGACCGTGCTGGCGGGCAGCCTGCTGATCGTCTACTCGGTGCGCAACGGCGGTCGCGGGCCGAGACCTGTCCGGCGGGTGGACAATGCAGCCGCGCCGGAGCAGTCCACTGCGGCGGCGCAGCAGGAGGGGTCGGTGCCGGCAGCCGACGCCGGTCAGGGCTCCGGCGAGGCAGACAAGGGCAGGGGAATGGAGTCCGTTCTGCTGGACTTCTCTCAGCTCATCCGGGATCCGGAACAGCCGGATTCGGAAGCGCTGCTGACCGGGCCGCGCGCCGTCTACAACTCCGAGAGCAAGCTGTGGCGCATCGTCGAGCCCCTGATGGTGGCCAGGCTGGTCGCCCAACAGGAAGGCGAGCCGGTGGATGTGCGGCTGGAGGAGGTCAACATCCGCGCGAACAACGCGCTGCTCAACGAGAGCAAGGCGCTGGTTGAGTTGGTCGAGGACGTGCGCATCCGCAGCGAAGACCTCCAGGTCAGCGCAGACCAGATGGCCTATCGCGCCGGCGAGCGCATGCTGACTTCGGACGAGCGCGTGCAGATACGGCATCAGAACGGCGGGGAGGAGGCCGCCGACTCACCCACCATGACCATCACGGGCCAGGGCCTACAGGTCCAGCTCGACCTGCGCAAGATGGTCATCCCGTCCAGCGTGACCGTGCAGATCTACGGCGTCTCGGAGGAGTTCCTCGCCGGGGAGGCCGAGGGCACGGGTCAGGACACCGGCAGCGGCCGGGTCACAATCACCTGCGACGGCCGCATGACCTACGACCATCCGGCACAGCGCGTCGTCTTCCACCAGAACGTGCGCGCCAGTTTCGGGCTGAAGAGGCTGACCTGCGACAAACTGA
>JAWOCH010000038.1:0-9530 GCA_046483865.1 Candidatus Brocadiia bacterium
GCGCAGAGCCTGCAAGTCTACCACGAAGGTCACGAAGAACACGAAGGCTTGACTTCGCCCGAATGGACCCGCTCACGTGCCCATCAACCGCTTCCTAAGCGGTTTGTTTCGTCAGAGCCCTTGGGGGCGGCCCCGCGCGTGCAACAGTATGACCAGCCACAAGCGCGTCTTCGAGTCAGGCTGCCGGACCGTAGGCGGAAGCGCATATGTTACAGTATAGCCGTATAGGGGCCGCTGTCAAGTGTGGCGGGACGCCAACGGAACCAGGCACGGATGGCCACGGATAGACGTGGATTACGGGTAGCGGCAGAATCCCATTGGTCTTCCTCCATCCCTCTGAATCCGTGTGCATCCGTGTCTCCAAAGCCGTTCCGGGGTCAGCCCTGCTTTCCCTCGGTGGGTATGAGGCAGAGGAAGGCGACCGGCTGGTCGGCATCGGCTTTGAAGTAGTGCTCCTCGCCGGGCGGCATGTAGACGACGTCGCCGGGGCGGAACTTCTCCTCCCCCCCTGCGCCGTGGACGCTGCCCTCCCCTTCGAGCACGTAGACCTCGTGCTCCCAGTCGTGGGCGTGGCGAGGGGTCTTGCCGCCGGGCTCCAGCTCGAAGCGCCGCATGTAGAAGTTCGGCGCGCCGTCCCCGTCATCTATCAGCCACCGGACGTGGCATTTCTCCGCGCCGGGTAGCTCGACGCGCCGGCGCTGCACATCCTCGTAATGCACGTGTTTCATTGCGTCCTCCTCGGCTCTGAGGTCTCCAGGCGGATGGCCGGCAATGAGCAGTCTCGCCGGGCGTATTCCACCCGTCGGGTAGGTCCGACGTCTCGCCGGACCCGCCGCGGCGCAACCCGCGCCTGCCCAGCGAACGGACAATGGCCAGTCTCGCCGGGCGGCCGCTGCCGTGTCAAGCGCGCGCCTTTGCCAGCAAGGTCCTGAGCGCGTAGAATAGCCCATCCGCCGACCGGCACCCCACCCTTTGCGAGGAGAATCCTGTGCAACACGAATGGCGCGCATGGCTGCGCGGAACAGCGCCCGAGCCCTGGCTGGAGGCCATCACCGAGCAGCCCTCGTTCCGCATCGAGCTGAACGGCAGCCCGGCGACGTGGCAGTGCGTGGAGTCCGAGGCGGAGGGCGACCTGCTGCGGGAGACCTACGCCTGCGAGGCAGCCGCCCTCGAACTGAGCGTGGAGGTGCGGCGCGTGCCGTCCCACGGGGCGTTCTCAGCCGCCATGGTCCTGCGCAACGAAGGCGAGACCCCTTCAGCGCCAATCAGCCGCATCGCGCCCCTGCAACTGGATTGGCAGGCCGGCGAGGAGGCGTTCTACGTGCGCACCTGCGGAGGCGGCCGCAACGAATGGTTCTACCCGCCCCGCGCCTTCGGCGTGGCGACGCGGCGCGCGCTGGGCAGCTCGTGGATCGGCGTGCGGAGCGGCTACGACGGGCGCTCCTCCAATGAGGCCCTGCCGTTGCTCGCCGTGGCGGACGGCCCCCGCGCCGTGGTGGTGGCCATGGAGTGGTCGGGCATCTGGTATCTGGACCTGTTCGGGGGGCAGGGCAGCCACTCGCGCCTGCGCGGCGGCGTGCCGGTGGAGGACCTGGTGCTGGAGCCGGGCGAGGAACTGCTCCTGCCCGCCGCGCACTACGTATTCTCAGAAGGCGGGCTGGACGGGGCCTCGAACGCGTTCCGCCGCTACGTCCGGGATTGCATCCAGCCTCCGCTGAACGGCGAGCGCCCACTGCCGCCTGCGACCTACAACCACTGGTTCAAGCTCGGCGCGGACATAGACGAGCAGACCATGCTGGAGCTGGTGGAACCCGCGCGGCGGCTGGGCGCAGAGTACTTCGTGCTGGACGCCGGATGGTACGCCGGCTGCACCGAGCAGTCGTTCAGCAACGGCGTGGGTAACTGGGAGATCGTTGACGAGGAGAAGTTCCCGAACGGGCTGGAGCCGCTGGCCCGCGCCGTGCGGGAGGCCGGGATGATGCTCGGCCTCTGGTTCGAGCCCGAGCGCGCGCACAGCGACTCGCACTGGGCCAGGGAGCATCCGGACTGGTTCTGGGACACCGGGGCGGAGCACCTGCATATCAACCTGGCCGTCCCGGAGGCCCGGGAGGCCATCGTCCGCGTCATCAGCGACGCCATAGACCGGCTCGACCTGCGGTGGGTGAAGTGGGATTACAACATCCACCCCCGCTTCATCTGGGAGGCGTTCGACCCGACGGGCAAGGCCATGATGCGGCACGTCGAGGGGCTGTATCGGACGCTGGACACGCTGGTGAGCAGGCACCCGCACGTGTTCTGGGAGTGCTGCGCCTCCGGCGGCAGGCGCATAGACCTGGGCACGCTGCGCCGCGCGCACACCGCGTTTTTGTCCGACCACGCCGAGCACGCGGCCATCTGCCGGGCCATGTTGACGGGGGCGAGTCACTTCCTGCCGGGCACGGTGAACTCCTCCGGCCTGGCCCTGGAGCCGGGCGAAGAGACCATGGACATCTACAAAGGCGCCTGCCGCCTGGCCGGCCTGCCCGTGTTCTTCGGACCCATCAACCGGTGGTCCGACCAGGAGATACAGACGGCACGCGAACTGGTGGAACTCCACAGGACCTACCGCCATCTGCTGGTCCAGGACTTCTATCCGCTCACCACGCGACCGCGTGACGAGCGCGAACCGGACGCCGTGCAGTTCTGCGCCCACGACGGCACAGAGGCCGTCCTGATGGCCTACTCCTTTGAGGCCCCCGTGGACGACCTGCAGCTGAGACCCAGGGGGTTGCTGGCCGAGACGCTCTACCGCGTGCGGCGCATCCTGCCGGCGGACGGCGTCGAGATGACCAGCACCGGTGCCAACCTGATGGAGTCCGGCATACCGGTCGGCCTCCAGCCCGAGTCGGCGGTTTTCCTGCACCTGACGGCGGAGGACCACGCGGACTGACATGCCCCGGGAAGTCACAATCGTGGACTACGAGGCCGGGAACCTGACCAGCGTCCGCCTGGCGGTGCAGGAGTTGGAGCGCCGGCCGGAAGTGACCGCCGATCCCGACGCAGTCCGGGAGGCGGAGCGGCTGATCTTCCCCGGCGTCGGCGCGGCGTCGGCCGCCATGTCCAGCCTGCGCGACCTGGGCCTGCGTGAAGCCATCGTGGACTACGCGGCCACCGGGCGCCCCATGCTGGGAATCTGCCTGGGGGCACAGATCATCCTGGAGCGCAGCGAGGAAGGCGACGTTCCCTGCCTCGGCCTCATGCCCGGCACCGTGCAGCGCCTGAGCGTGCCGGACGGCGTGAAGGTGCCCCACATGGGCTGGAACGCCGTGACCATCGCCCGGGACCATCCGATCTGGAACGGCGTCGAGAGCGAGTCGCAGTTCTACTTCGTCCACAGCTACGCGCCCGTCCCGGCACTGTCCCACGCGGCCATCGGCCTGACCGACTACCACGGCCAGTTTGTCAGCGCGCTGGCCGTGGACAACGTCGTCGCCTGCCAGTTCCACCCGGAGCGCAGCGGGCGCGTGGGGCTGCGGGTGTTGGGCAACTTCCTGGAGTGGGAGCCATAGCAGAGAACCGGTAGGTCCGGCGTCCTCCCGCGCCTACCCAGTGTGAGAGTGATAGAGCGATGCTGAGCAAACGGGTCATCATCTGCCTGGACGTGCGCGAGGGGCGCACCACCAAGGGCGTGCAGTTCCAGGACAACGTGGACGTGGGCGACCCGGTCGAGATGGCCGCCCGCTACTACGAGGGCGGCGTGGACGAGCTGGTCTTCTACGACATCGGCGCCAGCCCCGCGCACGAGGACATCATGATTGAGGTCGTCCGGGCGGTGGCCCGGCGCATCTTCATCCCCTTCGCCGTCGGCGGCGGGCTGCGCACCATCGAGGACATGCGGCGGGTGCTGCTGGCGGGCGCGGAGAAGGTGAGCATAGACACCGCCGCCGTGCGCAACCCGTCGCTCATCTCCGAAGGCGCGCGGCGCTTCGGCAGCCAGTGCATCGTGCTCGGGATGCAGGCCAAACACGTCGGCGTGCGCGCGGACATCCCCAGCGGCTACGAGGTGTTCATCGAGGCCGCCGGCGTGGCGACCGGCCTGGACGCGGTGAGATGGGCGAAACGCGCCGAACAGATGGGCGCGGGCGAGATATGCCTCAACTCCATTGACGCCGACGGCACCCGGGACGGCTACGAGCTGACCATAACGCGCATGGTCAGCGAGGCGGTGGGCATCCCGGTCATCGCCAGCGGCGGCGCGGGCGAACCGGAGCACCTGGTGAGAGTGCTGACCGAGGGCAAGGCGGACGCCGCGCTGATCGCGTCAATGGTCCACTTCGGCACGCACTCGATCCGGGAGATCAAAGACCACCTAGCCGAAAGCGGCGTCCCCGTGCGGATGGATTGGTGATGACAGCCAACAGGGCAACTGACGCGGCGCAAGCAAACGGGTGAGCCTTACATGACCAAACACATATTCGTCACCGGCGGCGTCTGCTCCTCGCTGGGCAAGGGGCTGAACTCGGCCAGCATCGGGCTGCTGCTGGAGAGCCGCGGCCTGAAGGTCCGCCTACAGAAGGTGGACCCCTACGTGAACGTGGACCCGGGGACCATGAACCCCTACGAGCACGGGGAGGTCTACGTGACCGACGACGGGGCCGAGACCGATCTGGACCTGGGCCACTACACGCGCTTCACCAACGCCCGCGCCGACCAGGACTGCAACCTGACCACCGGCAGCATCTACCGCACCGTGCTGGAGAAGGAGCGTCGGGGCGACTTCCTGGGCAAGACCGTCCAGATGATCCCCCACGTCACCGATCAGATAAAGGCCGGCATCCGCCGACTGGACGCACCCGACGTGGACGTAGCCATCACCGAGGTCGGCGGCACGGTGGGCGACATCGAAGGGCTGGTGTTCCTGGAGGCCATCCGCCAGCTCAGCCAGGACTACGGGCGGCGCAACTGCCTGTTCATCCACCTGACGCTGGTGGTCTACCTGCGCGCCGCCCGAGAGCTGAAGACCAAGCCCACCCAGCACAGCGTGGCGCGGCTGCGCGAGATCGGCATCTTCCCCGACGTGCTCATCTGCCGCACCGAACGGCCGTTGAAGCAGGAGCACATCAACAAGATCGCCCTGTTCTGCAACGTCGAGAAAGACTGCGTCATCGAGGAGCTGGACGCGAAGCCGAACATCTACCGCATCCCCCTCATGCTCCACGGGCAGGATCTGGATGAGCTGATCTGTCGGCGGCTGGAGCTGGACGCCGCCCCGGCCGACCTGTCCCGCTGGGAGTCCATGCTCGAGCGGCTGGAGAACCCCGAGACGACGACCGAGGTGGCGGTGGTGGGCAAGTACATCAGCCGCCAGTCGGCCTACGAGTCCATCTACGCCGCCCTCCAGCACGGCGGCATTGCGAACCGGGCGCGGGTGGAGATCCGCCGCGTCGAGGCCGAGCAGATAGAGGCCGAGGGGGCCGAGCAGTGCCTGGGCGGCGTCCACGGCGTTCTGGTGCCCGGCGGGTTCGGCACGCGTGGCACCGAGGGCAAGGTGCTGGCCGCCCGGTGGGCCAGGGAGAACGGCGTGCCCTACTTCGGCATCTGCCTGGGGATGCAGTGCGCCGTGATCGAGTTCGCCCGCAACGTGTGCGGACTGGAGGGCGCCCAGTCCACCGAGCTGGACAAGGAGACGCCCCACCCGGTCATCAGCCTGCTGGAGGAGCAGCGCGGCCTGACGGACCTGGGCGGCACCATGCGCCTGGGCGCGCAGCCGTGCGCCCTGGTCGAGGGCTCAAAGGCGCGCGAGGCGTACGGGCAGGACGCGGTGCACGAGCGCCACCGGCACCGCTACGAGCTGAACAACGCCTACCGCGACACGCTCGAAGAGCACGGCATGGCCTGCACCGGAATCTATACCGACAAAGACCTGGTGGAGATCGTGGAGGTCCGCGACCACCCGTGGTTCGTTGGGGTTCAGTTCCACCCTGAGTTCAAGAGCAAACCCACCGAGCCCCACCCCCTCTTCGCCGACTTCATAGCCGCCGCCCTCCGCGACGGCAGATGAACCGCAGATGAACGCAGATGTGCGCAGATAACAGCAACGGCTGAGAACAATGGAGGAAGGACCGCCGGCCTGCATTTGATTAGTGAGAATCTGTGCAGATCTGTGGCACCCAGCCTTACGAGCTGCACAGCATGCAGGGCTGGCGGGGCCCCGGCGGCGCGGCAAATGGAGGGACGCGCTCCGTCGCGTCCGCACCGTCGCGTCGCGAGCGACGTCCGCCACTGCCGCAGTGCCGCTGATCACCGTCAATCTGTGCGAATCTGTGGCCCCTATGGCCGTACGAGGCCGCCGGGGTCGGTGACCTGGCCGATGAACACCCCCTGCTCCCTGCTCCCTGCTCCGCGCTCCCTGCTTGCCGGCGCCCCGGCGCAGTCGAGGGGGGTATGCCGCCGATTCGGGCTCGCGGGGAATGTGCCTTGCGCGACGGCGACGCAGTGCCTACCATTCGCGCGACCGCGTCGGGCGGCGTGGCCGTGGAGGCTGCGACCCGCTCGCCGGGAAGACCGACCAGTAGGAAAGGGAACGAACGTGGCACAGGTGCGCGCGGCACGGGAGGAAGATGCGGAGGCCATCGCGGCCTTCCAGACGGCCATGGCACGGGAGACGGAGGGCGTGGAGCTGGACGGGGAGACGGTCAGAGCGGGTGTGGAGGCCGTGTTCGAGGACCCGGCCCGAGGCGCCTACTGGGTGGCGGAGACGGGTGGGGAGGTCGTCGCCTGCCTGCTGGTGACCGGGGAATGGTCGGACTGGCGCAACGCGACCGTGTGGTGGGTCCAGAGCCTTTACGTGCGCCCCGAGTGGCGCAGGCAGGGCATCTTCCGGGCGCTGTTCGAGCACGTCAGGGCCCTTGCCGGCCAGAGGGACGACGTGGCGGGAGTGCGCCTTTACGTCGCGACCGAGAACCACGCCGCGCAACGCGCCTACCAGGTGCTGGGTATGGAGGGAGGCCGCTACAGGATGTACGAGTGGATGAAGTGATGACGGGCTCAGGCCCGCGCCGGGCCGCAACCGATTCGCAGCGATCAGGGGAGCAGTGGATCAGCAGACCGCAGGCGAGTGGATGCCCCGCAAGTATGTAAGACCTTTGCTGAGCGAGCCGTCCTCCCTGTTCTCACCTGCTCTCCTGATCAACTGCTCGCCTGCTCTATCCCGCCAGAGGCGGGATGCACGCCCGGGAGGATTCGCACTCGCCCCGGACGCCTGCAGTGCTCTCAGCGACCCCAGTGCCCTACCGTGAACTGCTCTGCCACCGGGGACCACACGTGGCGAGTCGGCGAAGCCGGTAAGGCTGAGTCAACCCCCAACCTTCGGCCCGCCAGGGCCGAGCGCTGTCTGCCGTGATCAGCCGAGCAGGTGAGCAGGGGAGCGCAGGAGAAAGGCCCACGGGCATCGGTGTCGTTATACTGCCGCTGTAGCCCGTTCGCTGTGTTGCTCTCCTATCTCCTCTCCCCTTTCTCCTGCCCTTCGACGTGCTCAGGGCCTTGAGCGAAGTCGAAACGGCTCTATCCCGCCAGAGGCGGGATGCACGCCCGGGAGGATTCGAACCCCCAACCCTCGGATCCGAAGTCCGATGCTCTGTCCAGTTGAGCTACGGGCGCGCGGCCACCAAGTCAGTCTACGGGCGCCCGTCCGGAGCATCAACCGGCGCCTGTAGGTTCCTGTGCCGCAATCCAGGCCTCACAACGCCAGTCCCTTCCCGTCGCGCCGGTGAACGCTACCCATGCGGCCAGAAGGCCTTGTCGCGCCCCTCGCCACGAGGTCGACATGTACCGAAGCGTTCGCCAATGCGCAACAGCCGTATGCCATGTCACCGCATTGCCTCGCCTCTGCCGGCGGCACAGTGACTATATCATTCAGCTGTAGAACTTCGGGCTCCGACAACCGGAGACTGACGATGCTCGTCTTGCTCCGCCGTCGAGGGCCGCCGGGCCTCAGTAGAGCCTTCGGCTGGGGCCCGCGACTGGGAAGCGCCTCCGGAGGACATCGCGTCACGAACCATCTCGTCAAACCATTCAGCCCGCCTGTCTGCGAATTCATGGTCGTCCCCGCGCTCCGCGAGGGCGGACGGGCACTTGACTGTGCGGCGCACCCATTGCTTAATGTTCCTGTAGCCTAGGCCATTGCACTCCGAACACGGCCAGCTTCTATGCCGGTATTCCAAGGGCTCGAAGGGTCCAGGCTTGTACCAGTAGCTATGGTGGAATTCGCCCACTCCGTGACACTCGGGGCATGTAACGGACCACCGATCCAGGTGCCAGTACCGCAACGAAATGCCGCGTGCGCACACGGCGTCGAATTGGGCACGGGTCAGAACCGGAACTGGCTTCAGGCTCATAACGGTGCTTCTGCCGCCAGTAACGGCCGTGTACGAGTACGTTCCTGTCACCACCACGACGGTGCTGCTGAGTCGGTCGCCGTCCGCAAAGCCTTGGGTCTTAACGCCCTGCAAGCGATATGTGCGCCGCTCATATCTTGTGCTGCCTCGCACGCTCACGAGAAGACTGCTGGGGTCCAACACTTGCAGGATTTCAGCTCCTTGAAGAGCACCTGTCATGCCTCTTGCCTCCGCCCCCGTGATTCTCCTGAAGCGCGGCCCATCGGCGCCATCCCGCCACACTGCAGTGACTAAACCGTCCCAGGGGCAACGTTCTGCCGCAAATCTGGCTGGGAGGCAATCATGGGCTCGGCCCTCGAAAAGAACGATCTTGTCCTTATAGTAAGGGTACCACTTAGCCAGCCAGTCATCGCGTTTGTTCTTTGCGCGCTCTGCTATGCGGCGCGCGCGCCGCTCTTCTGACTTGGCTCTCAATCGGAGCTCTGCTTCGGTGAGTTCACGAACGGCCTTGACCTTGTCCGCCGCGAAGCTGGCGGGTAGCCCTGTTTCAAGAACCACTTGGTACTCACCGTCAACCATCTTCGCCGAGATCACAGGGACTCTCTTGCCGCTATGGAAGATCAATAACAACGTCGGGCCCCGCGTCACGGCGGTTTGGCCGACCTCGGCTGGACGCGTGTCAGGTGCCGGCTGGCTGTCTACGGCGCCGCTGGCAGCAGTCGAGTTGAGCAAGCAGAAGAGGAAGCCAAACACAACCATTGCCGCCTTCATGTGCACCCCCGTTTCACAGCACAGTCTGGGAACATTCCCTGCCAGCGCCACGCTACCTCACCCAGTGGTAACAAACCCTCTCAGTCTGTGTTGGGGCCGACGCTGACCCACTAAACGAGGCGACCCGCTGAAGCACGACACCATACACTGCCTCAGTCCGGCCAACCGGCCGTTCCCACCCTTGCATGGTCCACAGGGCACCAGCCAAACGGCTGCAGTGGGCCTTCAAGGTTGATTTGTGGGGTTCTGTTGGCGCTGCGAGGACCGGGCATGTCTCTGGAGTGCGGCGCCTTGGCGCCGCCCTTCGACTTTGCTCAGGGCCTTGAGCCTGTCGAAAGGCTCTGGAACTCGGCGGCTTGCCGCCGGAGAGCGCCGAAAGGCGGG
>JAWOCH010000102.1:0-3088 GCA_046483865.1 Candidatus Brocadiia bacterium
GGAACTGCGGGGGCAATTAAGTTGAACCACGGAGACACGGAGGACACGGAGAACGGCAACGGCAGAATTCACCACAACGACACAACGGGCACAACGTAAGGCTTGGGTGAACGTAGTGCTCGTCGCCCTTCGACGTGCTCAGGGCCGTGAGCCTGTCGAACGGTGTCTCCGTGGGGTCCCGCCTTGCCGCCGTTGCCGTAACACCTCCGCGCCCTCTGCGGTTAATCCTTTGCCGTTGTCGTTAACCCAGTAGTTGCCGTTCTCCGTGTCCTCCGTGTCTCCGTGGTGCGCCTGCCGTTCCTCAGTTGTCGGTGACCTCGACGACGAACTCCTCGCTGTTGCCTCTCAGCTCGGGGACGTACATGCCCTGCACGACCGCCGGCAGGGCGTGGAAGATGCCGGGGGCCTCGGCGCGGAGGCGGTAGCGCAGCAGGTGACTGCCCCGGCCTATCGAGTCGGCGAAGAAGGCCACCTTCTCGTCGCGCAGCTCCATGTAGCTGTAGAAGCCCTCCTGGCCCTTGCCGCCGCTGCGCACCTCGGTCGGCTCGCAGCCCGCCGGCTTCATGTCCTCGAACACCAGGTAGGTGTAGTCGTTGTCCGCCTCGACCTCGAGTTCGACCTGGATGACGTCGCCGCTCTCGATGCGGTCGCCGTCCTGAAGCGGCACGCGCTCGTAGCGCAGCCGCCGCTCGGTCAGCTTCTGGCCCTCCGAGCCCTCGACTTCCACCTCGTAAGGTATCTGCCGCAGCAGGAAGTATCGCCGGCCGAGCTTCAGTTGCAGCCCGCTGGCCGGGATGTGCTCCTCTTTGGTGAAGTAGCGCACCCACGCGGAGTAATAGACGGCGCCGGGCCCGTCGCGGCTGATAGTCAGCGTGTGGGGGCCGCCCTCCAGCGCGGCGCCCTCCACGACCAGGCGGTTGTCGTAAGTGAAGAAGTTGTCGCGGCTTATCTTGACCGTCTTGGTCACCGCGCCGTCGTCCAGGTCCAGGGTGAGGGTATAGTCCGCGTCCGCCTCGCCGCTGGCGACAGCGTAGTCGCTCATGGCGGCCACGCAGAGGGTGGTGTCGCGCCTGCTGCGCCAGTAGTAACCGTTGCGCCGGTTCTCCACCAGCCACTTCACCAGCCCGGGGGCCAGCTCGTGCCCCGGCTCCAGGCGGACGATGGCGCGCAGTATCCACGCGTTGGTCTCGATGTCGTTGTTCCACCAGTACCACCAGCCGCGCCGGGGCGTGCGGAACCAGGCGACACCGGTCTCCGGGTTGCGCTCGCTGTACTGCATGATGTTGCGCAGCACGGTTCGCGCGCGCGGCTCGTCGTCCAGGTTCGCCAGAGCGATCGAGAGGAGCGCCTTGCCGTAGAGGTTCAGCTCGTCGCGGCCGGCGTAGAGCCGGTCCAGGCAGTCCTCCGCCTGCACGCCGCGGCGGGAGAGCACGTAGGCGGCGAAGGCGTGGGTGGCGCTGGGGCTCCAGTGTTCGCTGCGCATCCTGGCGATCTCCCACTGGCGCAGGTAGTTCATGCCGCGCTGGATCATGCCGCCCTCCACGGCGATGTCCGCCTCGGCGGCGCTGGTCAGGGCGTAGAGTACGTAGGCGCTCAGGTAGGGGCTGGAGTCGCCGCGCTTCCACCAGGCCCACCCGCCGTCGCCCTGCTGCATCTCGGCGATGCGCCGCAGGCCCTTCTCGATGATGCGGTGCAGCTCATCGCTGTCGAAGATCGGGCTGTCGGCGTAGATGCGCCGGTGCTCGCCTTTCTCGATGCGGCGCACCTCGTCCATGCGCCCCCGGACCTCCCGCACGTCCTCCAGGTCAATGCCCATGCTGCGCAGCGTCTTCAGCGTGAGCACGGCGGGCAGGAAGCGGCTGACCGTCTGCTCGGTGCAGCCGTAGGGGTAGTCCAGGCAGTAGGGCAGGGCGTCCATCATGGCGCCGACCAGGCTGGGGGCGTACTGCACCTCCAGGCGGGTCAGCTCGGGGCGGCGCTTCTCCGGCACCGTGAACTCTATGGTGCGGGTGGTCCGTTCGTCGTCGGTGCGGATCAGCCCGCAGTAGGAGTCCTGCTTGGTCATGCCGTGGACCAGGACGGGGAAGGTCATGCGCATGGCGTCCGATTCCTCGTCGGTCAGCGCGCGGACGGTGACGGCCGCCGTGCCCTCCTTGACGACCTCCACGCGCCAGTCCACGCGCTTGTGCCCCTCGGCGGGGACCTGGACGTCCACGGTCTGCGGCCAGCCGTCCATCAGCCGCAGGTGCTCCTCGGGCACCTCCAGGCTGACGCGGGCGGTCTTGTCGGAGTCCAGGTAGTTGTGGACGATGGCGCTGAGGACGACCTCGTCGTATTCCATGAAGAACCGCGGCGCCTGGAGGCGGACCAGCAGGTCCTTTGTGGTGATCGCCTCGGTGGATGCCTGTCCGACGCGCGTCCGGCGGTCCATCGCCCAGGCGTTGACCTTCCAGGTGGTCAGGTTCTCGGGCATGGTGAACCCGAAGCTGGCCTCGCCGTCGGGTCCGGTGCGCAGGTCGGGCAGCCAGAGGGCGGTGTCGGCGAACTGCTGTCGCACCTGGGCCTCGGCGAACTCGGGTTCGGCCGGGCCGCCGCCTCGGCCCGCCGCTTTCGCCGCCGGCGCGCCGGCGACGGCGTCGGCTGCGGCCATCTCCATCTGAGGTGCGGGGCCGGCCTCCGCCTCGAACATGTGTTCTCCGCGCATCAGCCCGCCGGCCGCGCCCAGAAGCTCGTTGAACTCGTCCTGGCTGATGGTCGCCCAGTTGCCGACCTCGACGCCCCACAGGCCGTGCCAGGCCGGCGGCAGGGGGCGCAGGTCCCGGAAGGGCCGCCGCACATAGCCCACGGCGCTGAACCGCTCCAGCAGGTTCGTCTGCATCCGCGGGCTGTGGCGGCGCAGGCGGCCGTGGAAGAACTTCGCTATCGGAGGGGTGAACTCCTCCTGAATGTAGAGCACCGACCTGTCGAACGCGCTGAGGGCCACCTGCACGTCCGCCGGCTCGCCGGACGGCGTGAGCGCCTTCACCCGCACGGTGGCCTTCTCGCCCGGTCCGTATTCATCCTTGTCGGTGGTCACCGTCACGTCTGC
>JAWOCH010000221.1:0-12891 GCA_046483865.1 Candidatus Brocadiia bacterium
TACAACGTCTATCGCGGCGGCTCCCAGATCGCCACGGGCGTCACCTCCAGCCAGTACAGCGACACGGGGCTCAGCCCCTCGACGCAGTACTGCTACACGGTGACGGCAGAGGACACTTCGAACAATGAGTCCACAGAGTCCAACCAGGCATGCGCCACCACCCAGGAGGCCGACACGACGCCTCCGGCGGCGCCCACCAACCTGACCGCCACCGCCGTGAGCCCCAGCCAGATAGACCTGGACTGGGACGACAACACCGAGCCCGACCTGGACAGCTACAACGTCTATCGCGACACCGTCCAGATCGCCACGGGCGTCACCTCCAGCCAGTACAGCGACACGGGGCTCAGCCCCTCGACGCAGTACTGCTACACGGTGACGGCGGTGGACACGTCGGGCAACGAGAGCGCCGAATCCAGCCAGGCATGTGCCACCACGCAGGAAGGCGGCAGCACGATGCACGTGCACAGCATCGCGACCGGCGTGCTGCACGGAAGGTACCCCGGCTACTGGGCGAAGGTCACCATAGTCGACGGCAACGGCGACCCCGTCGCCGGCGCCACGGTGACCGGCACGTTCGACGGCTGGGATGACGACACTCAGAGCAATGTGACCGAGACCATCTCGGGCGTCACGGGCAGCGACGGCCTGACCGAACTCGATTCGGTCATTGACAGTGGCCAGTTCTGCGTGGACGACGTGACCCACTCGGAGCTGACCTACGACTCAAGTCAGAATGTGGTGACCTGCGTCAGCTTCTGACCGCCCCCTGAGGTGGCAAGCACGTGGGATAGCGGCCCCGGTCCTGCACCAGCGGGGACCGGGGTCGTCTTCTTCCTGCACGTCGGGCAGGGAAGCGGCTCGAAGACAGGTGGGCGGGTCAGGGCGCTTCGAAGGCGTTCACCACGTGGCGGACCTGCTCGGGGCGCCCTCCCTGGTCAAGCGTTACGGCCACCACGTCGAACCGCAGAGCGATCTGCTCGTTATACAGCCCGTGGGCCGTGCAGTACTCGCGGGCGGCCTGGACAATGTGGCGCTGTTTGCCCCTGTTGATGGTGTCCAGGGGGTCGCCCATGGCCGGACGGGTCAGGGAGCGCACTTCCACGAATGCAACCGTGCCGTCCCTGAAGGCGATGATATCTATCTCGCCGCGGCGGGTGTGGAAGTTGCGGGTGAGGATGCGGTAGCCGTTGCGGCGCAGGTGCCGGGCAGCGGCCTGCTCAGCCCGACGGCCGGTCTCGGTCGTCGTCCCGTCCGTTTCGTCCCCAAGGCCAGCCAGTCGTCTCAGCCACTTAAGGACCATCTGAGGCGTCCCCGGTATGCTCAGACCCGCAGATCAGGGCCGACCATCTCTACCAGCGCGTCGCGCCTGGTCTCCATCAGCTCGCGGTCATCGCAGGCCTCCACGTACAGGCGCAGCAGGTCGCCGGCGCCGCCCTCTGTGCCGCTCTTCCTCATGCAGAACCACCAGTCGGCGGCCTCGGCACGCACGTCGGCCACGCTCAGCTCAAGACCCTCCGGCGGGTAGCTGTCCACCAGGCGGCAGCGGTCGTCCACCACCACGTAGGTGCGCTCGATCTGGTCGGAGAAGCGCTCCGTCGCCTGCTTGATGACGCCCTCCGCGGGGCGGTCGGGGGGCAGCTCGAAGTTTATCTCCCCCGACTCGAAGTAGCGGCTGCGCGGTTCGGCCAGCAAATCAGAGAGCGGCCGACCCTCGGCATGCAGTTCGGCCGTCAGCTCCAGCATCAGCAGGCCCGCCATCATGCCGCTGTCGGTGCACCAGAACTCGCGGAACATGTAGTGACCCGAGTGCTCCGCGCCGAAGGCAATCTCGGGATCGTCATACATGATGGCCTTTATCTTGCCGTATCCGACGGGAGTCATCACGGCGCCGCCCTCCCCCAGCACTTCCTGCCGGTCGCCCAGGGTGTCGGCGACGACCCAACTGGAGGCGAGGTTGAAGGCAATCTTGATGTCCGGACCGATCTTCTCCCGCAGCCGCTTGCCCACCATGGTGGTCAGCAGTGGCGGGCTGACCATGCGACACTGCTCGTCCATGACCGCCACCCGGTCGGCGTCGCCGTCGAAGCAGATCCCGACGTGACTGCCGGTGCGCTCGACCAGATCGGCCAGCATCTGCTGATATTCCCGCTGCAGCGGGTTGGGGATGATGATGGGGAAGCTGCCGTCGGGCACCTCGTTACTGAGCCTCCACTTGAACTGCGGGGCCATCTCGGCGAACTCGCCCAGGATGCGCCCGCCCATGCCGTTGCCCGCCTCGACCGCGATGCGCAGCGGCTCTGCGGCGCCCTCGGCGGCGGCCTCGAAGTCGCAGTTGCCCCGATCGAGGATCGTCCGGATGTAGTCCGGGGCGAACTCGTCCCAGGCGAGCCGCTCGGGCACCGCCTGCTTCTTCAGGCCAAGGGCGACGCGCTGCAGCTCGTCCTCGGGGTGGGGGGCGGGCTCCTCGACAGCCAGGGACAGGGGCTTGCCCGCGCGGCCGAACATCTTGAACCCGTTGTTGTCCTTGGGGTTGTGGGAGGCGGTGATCATGACGCTGCCGTCAATCAGGCCCGAGTACTTCGCCGGCAGGAAACCCACCAGCTCCGTGCCCGCGCGGCCCATCATGATGGGTCGGCAGCCGCCGTCCTCCAGCCCCTGGCGCAGGCCCTCGGCCAGCACGGGGCCGCTCAGGCGCATGTCATGCCCGATGGCCACGTTGACCGGATGCACCGCTGTGGCCAGGCAGAAGGCGTCCGCCAGCAGCAGGCCCAGGTCGTGAGCGAACCGGCGGTCTATGTTGACGCCGTACACGCCCCGGATGTCGTCCCGCTTGATGACTTCATCAACCTTCGCAGTGTAGTCGCCGATGCTCATCTCAGTTCTCCCGCATTTCCGGCCTGGATCACTCCCCCGCAGTCCGGCAGGTTAGCACAGCCCCCTTCGGCCCGCAAGGATGTCGCGTCGCCGAGGGTGTGCTATAATGACCGGCGGAGCACAGGGGGGCACATGATTCAGTCCGAGCGCATCCGGCGGCTCAACGAGCGCGAACTGACCCGCGGGCGTTACGTCCTCTACTGGATGCAGCAGGCCCAGCGCGCCGGCTGCAACCACGCGCTGGAGCACGCGGTCCGCCGCGCCGACGAGCTGGCACTGCCCGTGGCAGCAGTGTTCGGCATCACGCAGCGCTTCCCGGAGGCCGGCGAGCGGCACTACCGCTTCATGCTGGAGGGCCTGCAGCGGACCCGGCAGGACCTGGCGGACGAAGGTATCCAGCTCGTGGTGCTGCGCAGCCCGCCCCGGGAAGCCGCCCTGCGCCTGGCGGATGCGGCGGCGCTGGTGGTCACGGATCGAGGCTACCTGCGCTGCCAGCGGCAGTGGCGCGAGCACGTCGCACGGCGGGCGGGTTGCCCCGTCGTGCAGGTGGAGACGGACGTGGTCGTGCCGGTCGAGACCGCGTCGGACAAGGAGGAGTACGCCGCGCGCACGATCCGCCCTCGAATCCACGAGCGCCTGGAGGAGTTCCTGGTCCCGCTGGAGGAGTCGGCGCCCGCGCGCGATTCCCTGGACATGCGCTTCGACGGAGAGCCGCTGGAGGACGTTGCCGCGCTGCTGGAGGAGCTGCGCATCAGCCGCGACGTCGCCGCGCCCGGCCGGTTCCGCGGCGGGGCAGACGATGCCTGGGAGCTGCTGGAGGAGTTCGTCGCCGAGGAACTCGCCCGCTACGACCAGGAGCGCAGCGATCCGGGCACGGAGTGCCTGTCGCACATGAGTCCCTATCTCCACTTCGGCCAGATATCGCCGCTGGCGATCGCGTTGCGCGTGCGGCAGGCGGCCGAGGAGGAAGGCACGTCCGCGGACGCCTACCTGGAGGAGTTGATCGTGCGCCGGGAGCTGAGCATGAACTACTGCCAGTTCAGCCCCCGCTACGACGGCTACGATGCTCTGCCCGATTGGGCGCGCGAGACGCTGCGGGAGCACGAAGCCGATACGCGTCCCTACCTCTACGGCCTGGAGCAACTGGAGCAGGCCTGCACGCACGACGCCTACTGGAACGCCGCTCAGCGCGAGATGGTCCTGACCGGCAAGATGCACGCTTACATGCGGATGTACTGGGGCAAGAAGATACTCGAGTGGAGCCCGACGGCGCGGGAAGGCTTCCAGCGGACGCTGCACCTGAACAACAAGTATGAGCTGGACGGGCGCGATCCGAATTCCTTCGCCGGGGTGGCCTGGTGTTTCGGCAAGCACGACCAGGCATGGCGGGAGCGGCCGATCTTCGGCAAGGTGCGCTACATGAACGCCGCAGGGCTGGATCGCAAGTTCGATATGGACGCTTACGTGCGCCGCGTTGACCGACTCGCGGAGCAGACGGGGGCCAGCGAATGAGCACAGATGAGATGCAGTGGGAGAAGCCGCGCGTGGGCATAAGCACGTGCCTGCTGGGGGAACCCGTGCGCTACGACGGCGGCCACCAGCGGGACAGGTTCCTGACCGACACCTTCGGGCAGTTCGTCGAGTGGGTGCCCGTCTGCCCGGAAGTCGAGTGCGGGCTGCCCACGCCCAGGGAGGCCATGCGACTTGCGGGCGATCCCGAGCGGCCGCGGTTGGTGACCGCGCGGACGGAACAGGACATGACCGACCGGATGCTCCGGTGGGCCGAGCAGCGGCTGGAGCAACTGGAGGAGGAAGACCTCTGCGGGTTCATCTTCAAGTCCGGCAGCCCCAGCAGCGGCATGACGCGCATCCGCGTCTACGACGAGAACGGCGTGCCGTCGCGCGTGGGAGTGGGTATCTTTGCCCGCGAGTTCATGGAGCACTTCCCGCTGCTGCCGGTCGAAGACGACGGCCGCCTGCACGACGCCGACATACGCGAGAACTTCATCGAACGCATCTTCTGCCTGAAACGCTACAGGGATCACGTCCGCGACGATGGCGGCGTCGGCGGACTGGTCGCTTTCCACGCGCACCACAAGTTCCAGCTCATGGCCCACAGCCCGCAGCAACTGCAGCAAATGGGACGGCTGGTCGCCCACGCCAGCGATTGGGAAGCCGGCGAGCTGCGCACCCGCTATGAGAAGCTTCTCATGGTCGCCCTCCGGGAGCGCGCCAACGTCCCCCGGAACGCCAACGTGCTCACCCACATGCTCGGCTTCTTCAAGGACGTGCTCACCGCAGACGAGAAGCAGGAGATGCTGGAGGTGCTTGAGCACTACAGGGACAAGCTGGTGCCGCTGATCGTCCCCGTCACGCTCATGCGCCACTACGTGCGCCGCTACGACCAGCCGTATCTGAAACAGCAGACCTATCTGCACCCCCACCCCATCGAACTCAAACTGCGCAACCACGCGTAGCAGGAGGGGCAACGATGACAGAACTGGCGCCTGGGGACGAAGCGCCGTCGTTCGAGCTGCCGGACCAGGACGAGCAGATGGTGCGTCTGTCGGACTTCGCCGGAAGGAAGCTGCTGCTCTACTTCTACCCTCGGGCCAGCACACCGGGCTGCACGAGGCAGGCATGCAGCGTGCGGGACGCCCTGCCCGACTTCACGGGCCTGGGCATCGAGGCCGTGGGCATCAGCCCTGATCCACCGAAGCGCCAGCGCAGGTTCGACCGGAGGCACGAGTTGGGTTTCCCCCTGCTGTCCGATCCCGACCATGCCGTCGCTGATGCCTACGGTGCCTGGGGCGAGAAGTCCCTGTTCGGCCTCAAGCACACGGGCACCATCCGTTCCTCCTTCCTCATAGGAGAAGACGGCCGGGTGATCGGCGCCTGGTACGGCGTCAAGCCTAAGGACACCGTGCCCAACGCGCTGGATGCCCTCGGGCAGTGATGCCGCAGCCGGCCGCGTTGACAGCCCGCGCCGTGGTGGCGTAGAGTGGGTCTGTCCTCCCAACCACAACGGAGAGCACACGTGGACGACATACCCCGACCGGAGCATCCGCGCCCTGACCTGCGGCGCGCTGACGAGTGGTGGCTGAACCTGAACGGCACCTGGCAGTTTGAGACCGATCCCGGCCTGTCCGGCGAAGCTCGCGGCTACGCGACAGGACGCGACCTGGCCGGCAAGATCCTCGTTCCCTTCTGCCCGGAAAGCCAACTGAGCGGCATCGGCGATCGGGACTTCCACAACAGCGTGTGGTACCGACGGCATTTCCGCGTGCCCGACCGCTGGGAGGGGCGGCGCGTGCTGCTGCACGTGGGCGCATGTGACTACGACACGACCGTCTACCTGAACGGCCGGGAGGTGGGCGAACACCGGGGCGGCTACACGCCGTTCACCGTCGATCTGACCGACGCGCTCCGTGCCGATGGCGAGCAGGAGCTGGTGGTCCGGGCGGTTGACCTGATGCGGCGGGGCTGGCAGCCCCGGGGCAAGCAGTGCCCGGAGTACGACTCGCACGGTTGCCTCTACACGCGCACGACCGGCATCTGGCAAACCGTCTGGCTGGAGGCTGTGCCGGCGATTCACGTGCGCCACGTCCACGCAGAGCCGGACCTGCATCGGGGCGGTTTCCACCTGCGGCTGGAGGTGGAGGGCGGCGGGCCGTTCACGGGACGGGTGCGGGCCCTGGCGGAGGGGCAAGTGGTCGGGGAGGCCGAGTTCGCAGGCCCCGGCGCGGGAACCTGGCGCACGGAACTCGCGCTGCGGGAGCAGTGCCTCTGGTCACCGCAGGATCCGTTTCTGTACGAGTTCCAGGTCGAGCTGGACGGGGCGGGCGGGCCGGACCGGGTCACAACATGGGCGGGGCTGCGCGAGTTCCGCACCGAGGGCACGCGCTTCCTGCTCAACGGTCAGTCCATCTTCCTGCGCACTGTACTGGACCAGGGCTTCTACCCCGACGGCATCTACACGGCGCCCTCGCTCGATGCCCTGGAGGCGGACATTGACGCGGCGCTGGCGCTGGGGTTCAACGGCGCCCGGCTGCACGAGAAGGTCTTTGAGCCGGCGTTCCTGCACCTGTGCGACCGGAAGGGCTACCTGGTCTTCGGCGAGTTTCCCGACTGGGGACACCCGCTGGACGACGCCCGCTTCGCCCATGCCATCCTGGACGAGTGGACCGAAGCCGTCCGCCGCGACGCCGGCCATCCGAGCATCATCGGCTGGTGCCCGCTGAACGAATCCGGCGACGCCGACCGGGCCGAGTACGGCGAATGGCTCACGCGGCGCCTCTACCGGCTGACGAAGGAGCTGGACCCGACGCGATCGCTGGTGGATGCCTCCGGCTGGTTCCACTTCGAGACGGACATCTGGGACACGCACACCTACGAGCAGGACGTCGAGACGTTCCGCGCGGCGTTCGAGCCGCTGCGGAGCGGGCAGTTCGCCGAGGCGCACCGCTACCCCGAGCGGCAGCTTCCGTACGACGGGGAGCGCCCCTACTTCGTGAGCGAGTTCGGCGGCATGGCCTGGCGCCCCGGCGGGACCGAGGGCGAGGGATGGGGCTACGGGGCCGGGCCGCGCACAGAGCAGGAGTTCTTCGAGCGTCTCCGCGGACTGGTCGAGGCCCTGCTGGACAACCGCGGCGTGGCGGGCTTCTGCTACACGCAACTGACCGACGTGGAGCAGGAGATCAACGGCCTGCTGACCTACGAGCGGGAGATGAAGTTCCCGCCGGAGCGCGTCGCGGCCATACTCCAACAGAAGGCAGCGGTGGAATGAATGCGCGGCGGCTGACGGTGACTCTGCTGATCCTCGGCGGGCTGCTGTGGGGGTGCGGGCCGGAGCAGGAGACCGTGCTGCCGGCGCCGGAACTGCTGAAGCCGGTGCTGGACCTGGCCGGGCAGAGCTACGTCTACCGCGTCTCCCACGAGTCCTCCCTGCCGGCCGGCCCCGGGGCAGAAGCGCGCCCGGGGGACGTGCTGCTGGAGAACGCCTTCGTGCGGTTCGTCGTGGCTGGGGCGGACCACTTGTCCGGAGGACCGGCGGCAGGCAACCTGATTGACGCAGCCGTGCAGGGCGGACAGGACCACATGCGCCTGCTGACGGCGCTGCCTGGTTCGGCACCGCGCCGACGGCCCCTCTACACGAAGGTCCTGCTCAGCGAGCCCGGTGGACTGGAACGCGACGCCGTCGCGGTCGCCGAAGGTCACCTGCACGGCGCGCCGGAGATCGCCGTGAAGACCACCTACACGCTGTCGCCCGGCGAGCACGCGGTCCGGATCACCACCGAGGTCGAGAACGGGACCGAGGAAACGCTGCCGCTGTTCGAGCTGCGGGACGTGCTCTATCACGGGCGCACGCACCGCTACGCGCCCGGCGCAGGCTTCTTCCCTTCCGGCAGGGCCGGGGTGCTGCCCTGGCTGGCGTTCTTCCATGGGAACTTCGTCTGGGGCCTGGTGCCGGGCGGGGACGATCCGGCAGAGGCAATGCACGGACCGGGCCAGACCTCCGTGCTCTACGCGACGGTTGACCTGCCGCCGGGAGAGGCGCATACCTGGCAGCGCCGAGTGCTGGCAGACCAGGGGGGAGTGGACGCGATCGCCGCGGTCGCCCGTGGGGCCGAGTCGGCGTCGCGCACCCGTCTGGACGTGGCCGTTGCTGAACAGGGGTCGGAGGAGCCCGTCAGCAGGGCGGCCGTATGGCTGGAGCCGAAAGGCGCCGGTCGAACCGGCGTGGCCATGACCGGCGCGCGGGGGCTCGCCACGATGCACCTGACTCCCGGCCGCTACGGGGCCCTGGTCCGGGCACCCGGTCGGCCCCCGATGGACCTCGGCAGCGTTTTGGTGTCCGCGGGTGCCGCCCATCGCCTGGGCGCAACCGTTCCAGAGGCGGCGTCGGCCCTCGTGACAGTGACGGAGCGGGTGCGGGGCGAGGTGCGCCCCGCGCCGGCCTGGCTGTGGGCGCGCCGCTCCCGCAGGGACGGCGGCCGTGGCGTCGGCCAGCCACCCTTCCCCGGTATGCCCTGGGGCGAGGCAAACGTTGCCGATGAGACGGGCCGGGCCGAACTGCCGCTGGCCCCCACGTCCAGCGGGTTGACGCCGCATCTGATGGTTGCCTGGCGGGGGCCGCTCCACCGGGTCGCGACGTCGCCCCTGGGGGCGGCGCAGGCAACGACGGCCGACCTGGAAGCCATGCTGGAGCAGGAGGTGGACGCCGGCTCTTACGTGAGCGTTGACTTCCTGCAGCATTCCGCGGGCAGTCCCGATTGTGCCCTGACACCCGGCGAACGACGCCTTCTGAACGCGGCCGCCGGGCTGGACGCGGCGGTGCTGAGTGACCCCTGGGGATCGGCCTCCTCGTCCGCGCGACTGCCCGCTGCCATCGCCGCTTACCGGGTTGAGGTGCCGGGGCTGGGCGCGCTCAGCCTGCTGGCGCCCGAGCCGATGCCGCCCCAGCGCCAGGAACTGGCCAGAGCGGCCGCCGAGGCGGAATCCGCCGAGGACCTGCTGCGCGCGGCGAACCGGCTGTTCCCTGACGTGCCGGTGCAGATTGACCGACCGATGGACGAAGGCATCGGCTGGCTGGCCCTGCACGAGCACCTGCCGACCGAGAAGTTCGGTCTGCTGGAGCTGCTCCATGGCAGTGACGTGGCCGGCGCGCGCCGGGCGATGAACGAGTGGTTCAAACTGCTGAGCGCCGGACGCCGCGTGGTGGCGACGGGCGGTTCGGGTTCGGTGGGGCTGGCAGGCCCACTGCCGGGCCTGGCCCGGACGTTCGTGCACTGCCCGGCCGGGGATGGCAACGCGAGCGCGGAGCAGGTGCGCCGCGCCGTGCTGGAGCTGCCGGAGCACGGCAACGCTTTCGTCAGCAATGGGCCCTTCCTGGAGGTCACCCTCGACGGCCAACCGATCGGCAGCACGGTCCAGCCGGAGGACGGCACGGTGCGGCTGCACGTGCGGGTGCTGGCGCCCCGCTGGATAGACGTGAGCTGGTGCCGCATCCACCGTGACGGCCGCGTGGCCCGGGAGTTCCCCATCCTGCCCGGCACGACCGTCCTTCGGTGCGACAGGACGTTCGACTTCCCGGTCGAGGAAGACGGCTGGTTCGTAGTGGAGGTGGAAGGGGAGCGACCCATGAGCCCGCCCTGCGAACCGGAGGGGGCACCGACGCCCTGGGCGATCACCAATCCGTTCTGGGTGGTTCCGCCCGCAGAGGAACAGGGCAACGGGTAGCAGCCGGGAGACCAGAGCGGCAGACGTCCTACCTGGGCGACCCGCAGCAGTGTTTGTACTTGCGCCCGGAGCCGCAGGGGCAGGGCTCATTGCGGCCGACTTTGGCCGATGCGCGCGCGCCCGTTGAGCCACCATCGCGGGAGATGCGCCGGGGCGTCTCCCGAGAGTCGTTGATGAGCAGCTCCAGTTGGGTAGGGGGATCCTCGGGTAGATCCGGCGTGAAGCCCACCTGCTCGAAGGCATTCTGCCCCAGCAGTTCGGCCAGCCGGTCCCAGCGCGTAATGCGCCGCAGGTCCGCGCTGCTCACGCAAAGGACCTGTTCCTCGCCTACCTGCCCTCCCGACCAGACAGCCATCATAGCGACGGGCGGCTCTGCGTGCGGGACGACGGCGCGGAGCATATCCACCAGTTGCCAGGCAATGTTGCTGCGCTGCTGCGGGGCGATCCTGGCGTTCGGCAGCCGGTCAATGGCCGTCATGGCAAGGGCGCCGGCCTCCTCCGGCGAGGACTCCCACAGGTAGTCGGCCAGGCTGTAGGCCGCTTCAACCTCGGTCTGGTCCACCTGCACCGCTTTGCGCCACGCCTTCTCCGCCTCGGCCGGTTCCCCGAACCTCTGGTAAACGTTTCCTAGCCCTCGCCATGCCGCCCCGTTGTCGGGATTGCGCTCGGCATGATTGCGCAGATGGTTTATGGCGTCGGTGGCCCTGGTGACGGGAGTGCCGTCCCAGAGTCTCAGGTCGGCAAGGACGACCGGTTCGTCCTCGGGGTCTTCCGCCCCACGACTGGCCGCCAGCGCCATCGTCAGGCCCAGGTTCTGCCCCGGCGGCAGTTGATACTTGTCCTGCACTCCGCAGTTCTTGCAGGTGATGATCCGAGCAGGCACGATGCAGCTCGACCAGTTTTCCCTATCCTCTTCGAAGATTCTGGGCAACACGAAGACGCGCTCTGTTTCGTAGCTGTAGGTGCGGCCGCACTCATCGCAGCGGGCACGTATGGCCAAAGGCCGATCCCGCAGCATTCCGGCGGGCTCGTCCGATGCGAGCAGTTCCGCCAGTTGCTCCACGCCATGCGGCCATCGCTGCTCAGCTTGCTGGTGCTCCGCTTTCACCTGCTGCGGCAGTTCGCCGAAGGAGCCGTTCAAGTGGGACAGGATGACCACGCAACGGGTAATGGAGCCTTCACCCGGACGCCATTCCGCCAACGCGCGCTCCAACGCCGCAGGATCGCCCATGTCGTAAAGGAACTCCCAGACCTCCGTACCGGCGCTCTGGCAAAGGAGCGAATCCATCGCGTCCAGTATCAGCTGGGCGGCCCATCTTGCGTTCTGCACCCTGAGGGCCTCCAGGGCAGCCCATGACATGAGGCCGCCCGCGCGCAACAGGTCCCCCGCCCGCTGTCGCAGCACCTGGGGACGGGCCTTCAGCGCCGTCGCAGCGACAAGCTCGAGGTCCTCCGGAAGCTCGGAACCCGGCACGTCGGTCCCCAGTTGCTCCCACAGGTCCAGCACCCTCTCAGCCGCCGGGTACTCCTCCAGCTCAGATACGTCCCAAAATCGTTCCACCCGATCCCGGAGTTCCCCTTCGTCCACCCAGCGGTCAATGGTCCGTATCGCCTCCGCCCGTGCCTCCGGGTCTGAAGCGGTCTCGTCCCAACGCTCCCGGATGCAATCGAGCACCCGCTCGTACTGCCCCTCTCCTGCGCGGAGCAGCACGTCAAGAAGCGCTCGAAGGTCGGGTTCCTCACGGAGTGTCAGTTCGATGTGCACAGCATTCCGCAGGCCCCACAGCAGTCCGCACGCCATGGAGGCCCGAAACTCGCTGTCCAGGCGCTTGAGAGGGACCTCGCTCAGCGCCTCTGCCAGTGCCAGGTTCCAGCATATCGTCTCGCAATCCGGCGCCGCTTCGACAGCCCGGGCGGCCGCCTGCCGCGTGGCCTTCAGCGCACGCCGAAACACTGCCGGCCAGTCCCGCTGCTCCGCTGCCTGCCCCACTTCCTCGAGCAGTTCCGGCAGGGACTCCGGCGTGCTGTCTGGCTCCGGCAGCCAGACTTCCGGCGGCTCACCCGCTGCGGCCGGGGTCGGTGCCCGCTGCTCGGTGGAGCTTGAGAAGCGCATCCTCCCCCCACCCGCGTGCTCGACCGCCCGCTGCAGCAGCGTTTCCGCATCCTCCTGATCGGCCACTTCGCCCAGGCTCCGCACGATCGGCTTCGCCATGTCGGGCGGGTGCAGCGCGATCAACGCGCCGAGAAAGCCCGGCTCCGGTGGCAGACCGCCCTTCGACCAGCGATGCCACACTGCTTCCAGCAGATCCTCCGGGTCGTGGCGAACCCAGTAACCCACCTGACAGCCGGTCTCCTGGCCGATGTGCTCGAGCAACTGCTCACGGGCCGACTGTTGGCCGAGCGCCGCCGTCAGGCTCAGAGCCTGGTACCGGTGGAAGGCGGGCAGATCCTGGCGCAGCCAGCACTCGGCCAGCGCTTCGGCGGCCTCGGGGCCGCCGACCCGGCTCAAGGCGTCCAGCGCCCGCCCGACCACTTCGGCATTCTCATCTTCCAGCCGACCGATAAACAGTTCCTCCAGCTCCCCCCGCAGCGCCAGGTCCTCCAGCCGGTCCAGCGCCCACACACGCACCAGGGGCTCCGCGTGTGCTGCGAATGCGGTCAGTTGCTCTGTAGTCCAGACCGGTTCGGTCTCACAGTTAACGGCGGGGGACTCGGCCATCCTTACCTCCGTGGGTTGTCGTAGGGCAGCAGCCGACTGGAGCGGGCCGTCTGCGG
>JAWOCH010000284.1:0-13292 GCA_046483865.1 Candidatus Brocadiia bacterium
GCGACGCCAGCCTGGCCAAGACCGTCCTGCCCCCCTCGGGGGCGGTGCACGTCTGCTATTGCCACAGCCCGCCGCGCTACCTGTGGAACATGTACCACCAGTACCTGCGGGACGCCTGCCGTGGCGCCCTCGGGCGGGTGGCCTTTCGGGCATTCAGCCACCGGCTGCGCATTGCGGACTACTGCGCCGCCGGCCGGGTGGACCATTTCCTGTGCAACTCACGCACGGTGCGCCGGCGCATCTCGCGCTACTACGGCCGGCCTGCGCGCGTCGTCCATCCGCCGCCGAACCTGGACAGGTTCCCGCTCGCGACCGAGCGGGGCGACTACTACCTGGTGGTCTCCCAGTTGAACGCCTACAAGCGGGTGGACCTGGCCGTGCGCACATTCAACGGGCTGGACCGTCGGCTGGTGGTGGTGGGCGACGGGCCGGAGCGACGGCGGCTGGAGCGGCTGGCCGGGCCGAACGTCGAGCTTAGAGGCTTCGTGCCGGACGAGGAACTGCCGTCGTGGTATGCCGGATGCCGGGCGTTCGTGTTCCCCGGTGAGGAGGACTTCGGCATAACGCCGCTGGAGGCGCAGGCATCGGGGAAGGCGGTGATCGCCTACGGCGCCGGCGGCGCGACCGAGACGGTGGTCGAGGGCGAGACGGGGCTCTTCTTCAGGGAACCATCCGCCGCCGCCCTGGCGGAGGCCGTCGAGCGCTACGAGCAGCAGGAGGGGCAGTTCGAGCCCGAGCAGATCCGCAGCCACGCGGAGCTGTTCAGCCCCGAGCGCTTCAAAGAGGAATGCCGTCGCTTCATCCTGCGGGCGATGGAGGAGGGCGAATCCCGGTGAACGCCGACAGCCCGTTGAAAGGGGGGTAGGTCCGGCGTCCTCGCCGGACAAGGGCCGCCGTACGGCGCCCGAGACGCCGCGCCTACCCGATGGGAGAGTGGGTGCTCCGGAATGAAGGCGTTTCTCAGCAGCTCGTTAACGGTCCTCCGCCGTCTCCCTCAGAGACCTCCCCCGGCGCGTGAAGAACAGGAACAGGACGAAGGGCACGATCAGCGCGTTCGCGGCCACCAGCGCGTGCGGCAGGCGGTCGGCCGTGTTGCCGACGGCGCTGGACAGCAGCGTGCCGCCCCACAGTCCGAGCGCAGTGAAGAACATCGCCGCGAAGGACAGGAACGTCCGCTCGCCGGGGAAGGCTCGGGCGGCCAGCGTGAAGAACGCCGGCCAGGTGGCGCTGTAACAGAGGGCCATCAGGAACAGCGACGGCAGGTAGACCGCCGGGGCCGCCGCGAAAGCAGCGGGGATTGAGAACGCGGCGCAGGCCGTGCAGATGCCCAGGATGGTCCGCTCGCGCATCCGCAGCGAGAGCAGCGCAAAGACAACGCGCCCGACCAGGATGCCCGAAAGCATGATCAACAGCACCGTGGCCGGCCAGCGTCCGGCGGAAATCCACGCGACCGGTACGGGGCGTCGCTCCTGGATGAAACTGCCCAGGATGGTGGTCGTGCCCCCTTCGGCGCCGACGATGAAGATGAACTGCGCGGCGCAGAGCCACACGATCGGAGAGCGCGGTATGCGCAGGCGCGATCGCTTCTGCCGGCTCCGTTCCACTTCCCGCAGGTGCTCCAGGCTGCGGCGCGGCCAGAACAGCGCGTCTACGGCCAGCAGCCCGAACAGCCCGGCGAACAGCAGTGCCGTGGGGCGCACCGCCGTGCCCAGAAACAGCACCGCCAGCGGCGCGGCCACCTTGCCGAACGAGTTCACCGCGTGCAGCAGGATCACCCCCGTGTGAGGAGACGACTCCCACAGGTCGGTGAATATGGCGTTGCTGGGGCCGCCCATGGGCTTCGCCAGCCGCAGCACGAACCATCCCGCCGCCAGGGGCAGCAGCGGCCAGCCGACGGCCGGGCGCGTCGCCGCCAGCAGCAGGCAGCCGACGCAGTTCGCGAACAGCGCAATCCGCACGAAGGTCGTCCGGAGCGTCCGCCGCATGAGCAGGCCCACCACAAGCCCCAGCGCGGAGCCGGTCAGCCCCACGGCGAAGATCCAGATCCCCAGTTCGGCCCGGCTCAGCCCCGTCTGCTCCTGCACCGACTCGCGCAGCGCGCCGATCAGCGGGGCACTCATAGCGCCCAGCCCCAGCAACAGCAGCAGAAGGTTGGCCTGCACCCGCAGGTGTCTGGACCGCGACATTCCTGCCTCCGGCAGGTGGGACTCAGGCGGCACATCGGACGCGCGAACGACGGAAGGTATCACCTTAGTCGGCAAGGCCCGTCCGGCGCAAAGTTACAGCCAGGCCGCCAGCAGGCTGCCGGGCTGGATGTCGGCCGGCCAGACGGTGGCCCGCAGCAGCAGATAGCCCCCCAGAGCGGCCAGCGAAGCCACGGCCACGCGTCGCGTGCCGCCACGCCACAGCGCCAGGCCGAACATGGAACCGACCATGATGGTCAGCACTATCCGGTCGCCCCAGTCCACCAGCGGGAAGACGAACTCCCGCGAAGCGAACGGCCACAGCAGCGGAAGCTCCCAGGGATAGATGATGTCCGCTCCCAGGTGCACTGCCATGCCCAGCAGTGCGACGCCGAACAGCAGCGGCCAGTTGCGCAGGCAGTTGCCCTCCGGCGCCGCCAGGTAGGCCGCCGCCCGCCCGACACGGCCGTTGACCGGTCCGAGCCGGCCGGCCAGGAGCGGAACTACACGGCAGAGCCCCGCCAGCAGCGCCGCCAGCACCACCACGCCGAGGAAGGAGTGAAACAGCGTGCGGTGGAACACGTAGAAAGCCTGCCGCCCGCCCAGCATCGCCAGCGAATCAGCATCCGGCGCCAGCGAGGCCACCACCAGCACGCCGGTGATGCGCGCCCCCCACTTCTGGTGGAACCCCAGGTGGCTGACTACAGCCCCCAGGATCCCATGCTCCGGCCCCATCATGGCCGGTCACCAGCGCTCGTCGTGGACGCGCTGTGGTGCGTCGCCTCTGGCGACACAGAACCGTCCTCTGGAGCACAGTCACCGTGGCGGTGAGAGCTTGGCCCACCTGCTACCCAACGGTCGTACATTGGCTGAACACCGGCCCACGCAGCGGCCTTGTCACGGGTCTTCCCTCCGCTCGTTGCCCTCGAACCGGACCCCGGCGGGGTCCGCAGGTTCGTGCAGCACAGGCACGGCGACCAGCGGGAGATGGGGGATCGGAAACCCCGTTCCCTGCATCAGATCCGCCACGGCAGCTCGCGCATATGGCATCATCAAGCACTGCGCCCCCTGCTCCAACCAGGTCTGAACGAGCTCCTCGGAGAGGCCCTCTCCGAGCTCCACGCCTGCGATCAACTGGAGGGTCAGCTCGTAGGGCGCCTTGTCCGTTACGCTCTCCCAGACCGCTTCGGCACTCATCCTCAAGAGATATCGCCTCTCGCCGGCCGGGCGATAGCCAAGTTCGAACTCCCACTCATCAGGAATGGTTGCCTGCCGTTCCTCTGCGGTGAGGCCAGCGGCGACGACATGCGACGTGAATTCAACCGAACTAAGTGCCACGAAGCCAATCTCTGCCGGGAAACGCTGCAGTTGCTTCGGTGACTGCATAGCTAACCCTCAAGCGGCTAATGCAAGAGGGGGAGTATGATGAGCACATTCGGCCTGTCGCTCTGGCCGGGCAGTGCGGGTCGCCCACTCATCGGCCTGCACCGGGCCTGTGCCCCACTGAGCCGAGTCAGGGGGCGCCGGAGCACGTTCCTGCCACTGTATCGATTCGCCAGCCATTGCCCGCAGAACACGCTCGAGCCCGGGCCAGTGCTCCTCTTGCCAGGCCTTTACTTCCTCAGGGCTGTAGGTGTCGCACAGCTTGCGGAACAGCCGATACAGGTTGGAATCTTCGGAGCCCATTGTCATTCCTCCCCTAATCGCCAGGGTATCTGCTCTCGGTCAACTATCTCTTTGCTCTTGATCCTCGCCAAGCTGCGTAGACACAAGGCGCGGGCAGGACGCTCAAGATCCCTCAGCGGCTCGAAGTAGAAAATGGAGTCGATCCGGATTCCCGCCTCCTCGCAAGCCAGCAGGCAGAGGGCAGCTACGCGGCTTTTGACGTGATGGCTACTCCAGCCGCGGCGACGCACCTCAGCCCAGTCGGCGTCCTCCACGGCACGCCGTATCTCCTTGTTACACCAGAGCTGGTCCACGTTCAAGGTCTGGCCGCTGTCAACAACCGCCCGGATCACAGCCCAGTTGCTCTGGTATGCCCGGACTTCGCGCGCGAACCAGACTGCCGCCGATAGATCGCCCAACCAGAAGTAGACTCCCTTACCGTACCAGCCCTCGTCGCTGGGACTGAATCCGACTCGTAAGATGGTCTCAGCCTGTGAAATCGAAGTGCCGTGGAAGGCATCGCGATAGAGCGCACCCTCGGTGATGGGAAGGGCAACTTCGACGTCACACACCTTGCAAAGCTTGTAGGTCATGCAGCAAGTGTAGAGGGAGGGTGTCCGTAGAACCCGATTATAATACGTGTTGCGGACCGAGCCGTCAAGTCCATCGCCGCCACATAGGCCACGCCGCCGCCGTGTGCGGCGTCCGCAAACAACTCACGGCAAGCCCGCCGAGAGGCGCGCGAGCACACGGCCAATCATTTCGCCGCCCCATACCAGACAAGCGAAGTGGGGTAGGCTCGTGAAAGGCCGGTTACCACGTCTCGCCGTGGACGCGGCTCTCGTCGTAGCGGCCGGCGGGGCCGGCCTTCTCGGCGGGCCGGCCGACGGAGATGAGAGACAGGCACTCGACCCCGTCGGGCAGGCCGAGTATCTCCCGCACGCCGTTCTTGCGGTCTTCCCTCGGGTGCACGCCGAGCCAGACGGCGCCCAGCCCGAGGGCGTGGGCGGCGAGCAGGATGTTCTGTGTGGCTGCCGAGCAATCCTGCACCCAGTAGCCCTCGTGCTTCTCCAGGGCCATCTCGGCGCAGACGGCGATGCAGACCTCCGCCTCACGGAGCATCGAGGAGTAGGGATGCACCTCGGTGATGCGGCGCATGGTGTCCTCGTCGCGCACGACCACGAAGTGCCACGGCTGCTGGTTGCCGGCCGACGGGGCGGCCATGGCGGCGCGGAGCAGTTGCTCGACCTCCTCGTCGGAGACCGGCTCTCCGGTGTAGCTGCGGATGCTGCGTCGGGTCATGATGGCCTGGATGGCGTCCATGGGTGTGCCTCCCGTTCGTGTGGGGGTATTGCTTCCCTGATCTGGTAGGCGCGGCGTCCCGGGCGCCGTACGGCGGCCCTTGCCCGGCGAGGACGCCGGGCCTACCGGTCCGCGAATACGGTTTCAGCGCACCAGCACGGCTTAGTGCATGTGGCACGGGCGCCCTCGCCCGTGGATCTCAGCCGGGGGCGGCTGAGCTACATCACACAACGGCACTTCAGCGCACCAGGAGCACGGGGCAGGGGATTTCGTCAATGATGAGCTGCTTCTCGTGCGCCATGACGTCGCGCTTGGACGTGGTCGCGCGGAACGAGCCCATCACGAGCAGGTCGGCCCCCCGCTCCTTCTGCTCCCGCAGGATGACGCTGTGGCAGGCCCCCCGCAGCAGGACGGTGCGGTTATCCACGTCGGCCTGGTCGGCAAGCTGGCTTATGTAGTTGAGCTGCTTGCGGGAGGACGCCTCCAGCTCGTCCTCGTACTCCTCCATCTCCTCCTGGACGAAGATGCGGGAGCTGAGCAGTTGCTTCAGAGTGTTGGTGTCCACGACGGCGGCGATGATGAGCGTGGCGTCTTCGTCGGCGGCCAGGTTGATGGCGTCCCGGGCGGCTTGCATACCCGCTTCGCTGCCCTCGGCGAACAGCAGGATGTTCGAGTATGTGTGTTTGCCCATGGGCCGCTAAGTGGTGCTCCGGCCGGTGTGGAGGGCCTGCTCTCGCTTGCGCTTGACCTTGCGCAGAACGATGAACTCCTCTCTCTGCCGCTCCGCGAGCGTCTCCTCGATGAACTTCAGGGATTCCTTATAGGACGGTATATACGTTTTTTCAAGGGCGTTGACGCGGCGCTGGGTACGGCGCAGTTCGCGCGCCAGTCGAAAGACGGCGTTCTCCACCTCCGCCAGCTCCGCCACCAGGGGCAAGGCCTCCAGGAAACGCTGCATCACCTCGTCCCGGTGGCTGCCGCCGTCGGCGATGCCGAACTGAAGGCCGAATTCGTCCGGCGTGCACTCGACGCGCGGCACGGGCACGCCCATCACGCTGTGGGAGCTGATGTTGAGCCGATGCGCCATGCGCACGCCCGCGGCGGCCCGCTTCAGCCCCGTCATGCCGCTCTGGACGGCCGCCTGGCGCAGGGCCTCGTAGGCGGCCTTCATGGCCTCGTCCACCTGTTCCTTCACGCGCCGGGCGGCCTCCATCTTGCTCATCAGTTCGGTGACCAGTATCTGCCGCTTCTTGTCCAGCAGTTCATGCCCCCGCTGGACGCGCTCGAGGGTCCTCTGTATCTCCAGGTAGTTGCGACGGGTGGGGGCGACGTTCTGGCGGGGCATCTACGGGCCCTCCGTCTCGGAGTCCGGCTGACGGCCCGTCTCGGGCGCTTCGGGGCGGTAGTGCTCGTCCAGCAACTCGTCGCTGAGGCGGCTCAGTTCGCTGCGCGGCAGTACGCTGGCCACCTGCCAGGCCAGATCGAGGGTCTCCTCGATGGAGCGCTCCTCCTGTTCGCCCTGGCTCAGGTACTGCTGCTCGAAGGCGTCGCCGAAGCGCAGCACCTGCCGGTCGGCGGGGCTGAGTTCCTCCTCCCCGATGACCGAGGCCAGCCCCCGCACCTCCTCCACCCGGCTGTAGGCGGCGTAGAGCTGGTTGGAGATGTCCATGTGGTCCGGCCGGGTGAAGCCCTCCCCCACGCCGTCCTTCATCAGGCGCGACAGGCTGTCCAGGCCCGCCACCGGCGGGTAGATGCTCTGCTGGAACAGGCCCCGGTCGCAGACGATCTGCCCCTCGGTGATGTAGCCGGTCAGGTCGGGCACGGGATGGCTGATGTCGTCGGCGGGCATGGTGAGGATGGGCATCTGGGTGATGGAGCCCTCGGCGCCCCGGATGCGGCCGGCCCGCTCGTAGATCGCAGCCAGGTCGCTGTAGAGGTGCCCCGGATACCCCTTCCGGGCGGGTATCTCGTCGCGCGCGCTGCTTATCTCCCGCAGCGCGTCGCAGTAGTTGGTCATGTCGGTCAGCAGCACCAGGACGTGCATGTCCTTCTCGAAGGCCAGGTATTCAGCGAGTGTCAGGGCGACGGCGGGCGTCTGCACGCGCTCGACGCTGGGGGCGTCGGCGGGGCTCAGGAACAGGGCCACCTTGCCCAGCACGCCGGCCTCCTCGAAGCTCTGGCGGAAGAAGTCCGCCTCGTCGTTCTTGATGCCCATGCCGGCCAGCACCACGGCGAACCCGGCCTCCTCCCCCGGCAGGCGGGCCTGGCGCACGATCTGGGCGGCCAGCCGCTGGTGGGGCATTCCGCTGCCGCTGAAGATGGGCAGCTTCTGGCCCCGGATCAGGCTGTTGGAGCCGTCAATGATGCTGATGCCGGTCTGGATGAAGTCCGTCGGGTAAGCGCGGGCGGCGGGGTTGATGGGCAGGCCGTTGACATCGCGCGGCTCCCCTCCGAAAGGCGGCGGCCCGCCGTCCACGGGGCGCCCCAGACCGTCGAAGGCCCGGCCCAGCATGTCCTCGCTGACGCGCACCTCAAAGCGCTGCCCCCGGAAGCGCACCCGCGTCCCACTGCTGGACAGTCCGCTGGTGCCCCCCAGAACCTGGACGACCACCCGGTCCCGATCCACCTCCAGCACGGTAGCGGGGCGGGAGTTTCCGTCCGGGTCGGTGACCTCCAGCGTCTCGTCATAACCGACGTCCTTGACGCCGGATATATACACCAGGGGGTCGTCCACCCGGTCCACGCCGACGTATTGCACGGGGTTGTCGCGCATCAGCCGTATTGCTGTTGGAGTTGATCGAGCTGGTCTTGCATGTCCTGGCTCAGCCCGTCGAGTTCGTCCATGTCGGTGATCAGCTTGGCCCGTCTCAGCCGAGGCACCACGTCCAGCTCCCGCACCTGGGCGATGGGAGCACCGGCCTGGATGATGCTGCGGGCCTGCCGCAGGAAGGTGACGAACATGCGCAGGAGCCTCACCTGCTTTTCCGGCGGGCAGTAGGTGTCGTCCGGGTTGGTGGCATCCTGCTGCAGGAAACCCGTCTTGAACAGGTCCGCCGCCAGCAGGACCAGCCTCTGCGCATCGGGCAGCACGTCCGGGCCGACCAGTTGCACGATCTGCTGGAGTTCATCTTCCTCCGAAAGCAGGTTGATCACCTCGTTGCGCTGGCTGCGCCAGTCGGGGTTGTGCTGCTGCCACCATTCGCTGACGTCCTCCAGGTATTCGCTGTAGCTTTCCAGCCAACCGATGGCGGGATAGTGCCGGGCGTGGGCCAGTTCCCGATCCAGGGCCCAGAAGCAGCGGATGAAGCGTTTCGTGTGCTGGGTGACCGGTTCGCTGAAGTCCCCGCCGGGGGGGCTGACGGCCCCCACCACGGTCACGCTGCCGGTGCGCCCGCCGAGGGTCTGCACCTGGCCGGCGCGCTCGTAGAACTGCGCCAGCCGTGCCGCCAGGTAGGCCGGGAAGCCCTCCTCGGCGGGCATCTCTTCCAGCCGGCTGCTGGCCTCCCGCAGGGCCTCGGCCCAGCGGCTGGTCGAGTCCGCCATCAGCGCCACGGCGTAGCCCATGTCCCGGTAGTACTCGGCCAGGGTGATTCCCGTGTAGATGCTGACCTCACGGGCGGCCACGGGCATGTTCGAGGTGTTGGCCACCAGTATAGTGCGCTCCATCAGGCTGCGCCCGGTGCGGGGGTCTTCCAGTTCCGGCAGAGTGCGCAGCACGTCGGTCATCTCGTTGCCGCGCTCCCCGCAGCCGACGTAGATGACGATGTCCGCGTCGCTCCACTTGGCCAGTTGCTGCTGCAGGACGGTCTTGCCGGTGCCGAAGTCGCCCGGTATGGCCGCCGCTCCGCCGCGTGCCAGGGGGAACAGCGTGTCTATGACCCGCTGGCCGGTCACCAGCACCGTGTTGCTGCGCTCGCGGCTGGCGAACGGGCGGGGCTGTCGCACGGGCCAGCGCTGGGTCATGGTCAGCTCCCGCTGACCTCCTTCGGTCTCCAGCACGCAGAGCGTTTCGCCGGGCCCATAGTCGCCGGCCTGTTCCACCCGGGCGACCGTTCCGCAGAGGCCCGGGGGGACCATCAGGCGGTGCTCGATCAGTTCGGTCTCCTCGACGGCGCCCCAGACGGCCCCCTCCTCCAGTTCGTCGCCCTCCTCCGCGCGCGGCTCGAAGGGCCACTTGCGATCCTTGCTGATCGGCTCGGCGCCGGCCCCCAGTTGCAGGAAGGCGCCGTCCTGGTCCGCCAGAACGCGCAGGGGCCGCTGCAGGCCGTCGTAGATGTCCCCCAGCAGGCCGGGAGCCAGCAATACGGACAGCGGCCGCCCGGTGGCGCGCACCTCCGTTCCCGGGCGCAGACCGCCCGTGTACTCATAGACCTGTATGGTCGCAACGTCGCCGTTGACCTTCAGGACCTCGCCCACCAGGCCGCCTTCGCCGACGCGGACCACCTCCAGTGCGCCGGCGTGGGACATACCCTCCGCCTCCACGATGGGGCCGCTGACGCGGGTGACGGTGCCGGTGGAATGATCCGGATCGCTCATTGCCCCTCCCGGCTGCGATCAATGCCCACGGGCAGTCGGCCCATCAGTTCCTGGCGCAACTCGTCCCACATCCGCTCCAGCCGGGCATCGAAGCGCTGGTCCGCCACCTGTCGGCCGTCGGCGCTGCGCACTGTAAGACCGCCCCGGCCATCGGGATTCTCCTCGGCGAAATCCACCTCCACTTCCCGGTCCAGCCGCTCGCGCGCCACCCGGGGCAGTTCCTCCGCCAGTTCGTCGCCCCACTTCTGCCGGTCCTCGTCCCGCAGAGCCAGGGTGAACCTGTCGCCCGTCATGGCCTCGATAGCGGCCAATGCCAGTTGGCGCAGCACGTCGCCGTAGTGGTCGCTTTGCGGGAGCCTGGCCAGCTCCGTGCGCGCCCGATCCTCCAGCTCCGTCAATATGTCCTGCAGGGCGCGCAGGCGGACGCTTTCGCGGGCCAGTTCGATGCGCGCCTCGGCGCGGTGGCTCTCCTTCTCCGCGCGGGCGCGGGCCTGGCGCATGATGCGCTCCCGCCGCCTCTCGGCCTCGGCGTCGGCGCGGTCGCGGATCTGGTCGGCGTCCCTGTCGGCGCGCCCCTTGATGCGCTCGGCGCGCCGACGGGCGTCGGCCATGATCTCCTGTTCCAGTGCCCGTTCCTCGTCGCTCATATGCCTGTCAAGCCGGGTTTCAGAAGCTGATGCCCACGGCCTCCCGGATCATCCGTTCCAGGGAGGGGCTTTCTTCGCTGGGCCCTTCGCGTCCGGGTATCTCCACGATGAGGGGGAACTCCTCGCCGAAGCGGACATCGCTGATCTCGTCGCGGATGGAGTTGGCGATCTGCTCGGTGGTGACCACCACGATCTCCGGCGCCTCCTGCTGCAGCCGATCCAGCTCCCTTCGGGCTTCCCGTGCGTTGCGCACGACGATGCCGGGCACACCGGCCAGCCGGAAACCGGCCACGGTATCCTCATCGGCCATCACACGGATGTTCATGGGACCATCCCGTCGCTTGCCGGGGAGCGTGCTTCAGAATCCAGACTTCCTACAGTTTCAGCCACAGCAGCAATGCCACCAGGAAACCGAAGATGGCCAACCCCTCGCCGAGTGCCACGAACACCAGGCTGCGCGCGAGCAGCTCCGGCTTCTCGCTGGCGGCGCCCAGCGCGGCAGCGCCCACCTTGCCCACCGCGTAGCCGGCGGCCAGGCATGGCACGGCTATCGCCACCGCGATGGCCATCGAAAGGTCCCACCGGATCGGTGCGGCTTCTGTCTCGCCTGTCGTGGCGCCGCCTTCCTCCTGAGCCAGGGCCACGGCCGGCCCGGCGATTCCCGAGGCGCAGACGAATGCCAGCAGAAGCGCCGCAATCAGCACTCGCTTGATCTGCCTGCTGTTGCTCATTTCAACTCCTCACAGTGAAAGCACTTTCTATTGCTCGGCCCCGCTGTCCGCCTCCAGCCGGAACGGCTCGTAGCGCGTGCCCTGGCCGCCGAAGAACTTCGTGAAAAACTCGTAGTACTCCAGGCGGAGTATCTGGATGGCGACGATGACGCCCTCCAGGGCGATGATCACCGACGTGCCCACCACGAAGACCACGGCGGACCACAGGAGGCCCCCGGGCAGATCGTTCACCAGGCGCTGGATGACGAACACTGTAAAACACAGCGCCGCGTGGCTCAAGGCAAATGCCGCCACACGCATGAACGAGAACGTGTTGGCCAGATACACCGTGACTGTCTCCATCGCACCTATCAGGCCCTCGAAGACGCTCATCAGCAGGCCGCCTCTCTCGCCGCCCCCGGCCAGCAGCATCCGCACCGGCTCGTGCAGCGCCAGCACGGCCAGCGGCAGGCCGATCAGGACCGCCGCCAGCCACAGGTCTCCCCGCCCCGCCCCGGCCGCCACCACCTTGATAACCAGCGCCAGCCCGCCCCAGTAGAACACGATGCCCACCAGCCCGAACCGGCCGAGCAGTCCCTCTTCGACCTCGCCCTGCCGCAGCCGGTTGATCACGTTCAGCACCGCCCCCAGGCTGATCAGCCCCACCCCGACGATGAGCGCCAGCAGCAGGTAGCGCAGGACCTGCTGCTCGGCTGCCCCCGCCGCCTCACCTTCAAAGCGCATCGGCTCGAACCCCAGCGTCAGGGGGAATCCCATCCGTGACAGCGACCCGCCGAAGAACGAGCCCTGAAAGAAAGTGCCGAACAGCGCGCTTGCCGCGCCCGCGTATACGATGAGCTGCCCTATGTCGCGTGTTGTCCGCCGGCCGGCCAGCCGCATGGTCAGCAGGCCGACGCCGATCAGGCAAAGCCCGTGCCCCAGGTCGCCGAAGATGATGCCGAAAAGGAGCAGGAAACTGGCCGCGAACATCACCGTCGGCTCGATCTCGGTATAGGACGGCACCCCGTAGCCCTGCACAAGCCTGGCAAAGGGTGCCAGCGCGCCGTGATGCTCGACGCGGCTGGGCACCTTGCCCTGCTCGATTTCGTCTGCAGTGGGCCGCTCGATCTGCACCACGCATTGCCCGCGGGCCTCGCGGCGGACGGTCTGGCGGATCTGTTCGGTACGGGAGGCGGGCGCCCAGCCGGCAATCACCCGCGTGGTCCAGGTCGTGCCGAAGTTCTGCTCCGCCCCGTAGATGCGCAGTTGCAGCTCGACGGCGCGCCACGCTTCCTGCAGCATCTCGCCGTAATCGTCGCCTATTTGCTGAAGCGACATGCGCAGCTCATGTCGCCGCCGCTGCAGGTCACGCCGCTTGCGGGAGGCGGCGCGGTAGACGTCCGCCGGCGTCTGCTCCTCCCAGGTCGGCAGCTCCCGCTCCCGGAACTGATGGGCCTCCAGGGCGGTCTCGACCGCGAAACGCCGGCGCCGACCGCTCAGGATCAGCACGTCGCGCGGCCCTCCCGGCTCCGGCTCGGGACCCAGCGGCACCACCAGCGCGCCGGGAGGCAGGTCCGCGCGGATGCCCTCAAGCTCATCCGGAGGCGTCTCTCCGGCCGTCAGGGACAGCAGCTCGGACTCGCTCAGCCGGCTCAGCGCCGAGTGCACGTCGCGATACGGCTCCAGCTCCTCCAGCATGTCGGTGGTGTCGGTCAGACCCTCCTCGACCCGCGCCAGTTCGTCGCGCTGTGTCTCGGTGCGGGCCTCCAGGGAGCCGACCATCTCGCGCACACGCCGCAGGTCCGGCAGCTCGGTGCCCGCCTCTATGCCGCTCGGCACCCTCAGCCCCAGCCGGTCCAGCAGCCCCTCGATCCGGTCCTGCAGGTCCTGGTGGCTCTCGATCTTCTCGTCCAGGTCCTCCGGCTCCAGCTCGCCGCCGCTCTCCTCGACGCTGCTGCGCAGGTGCACCACCCCCAGCCGCCCCAGCGCACGGGTGACCGCCTCCTCGTCCCTTCCCAGGATGAGGATGCGGATCTTGCGCATCTCGGACGGCCTCAGCTTCATCGTCCCCTTCCTGTCGGCCCGTCAAAGGCCGAGCCGTTCGATTATGCGGCGCTTCTCGACGCCAAGGCGCAGGAACTGCCCCAGGCGCATCAGGCGTTTCATCTCGTTGCGCTTCAGATACCAGTAGCTGACCAGCACGCCCGGGCCGGCCGGGATCCTGTAATACTGCCGGTCGGCCAGCCGCA
>JAWOCH010000355.1:0-5697 GCA_046483865.1 Candidatus Brocadiia bacterium
GCCCCTGGGCGAAGGCGGCATCGGTATCATCGCCGTCTGGGGCTCTGGAGCTACGTCCGTGCTGGGCAATCTGTTCAGGGGCACGAAGGTCGGCGCGACCGAGCTGCCACCCGGACGCATCGCGCACGGCACTGTGCGGCGGGGGGAGCAGGTGCTGGACGAAGTGCTGCTGGCCCGCACTGAACCACCCCACGAAGGCGTCGAGCCGCCCTGTTTCGAGCTGAACTGCCACGGGGGCGTGGCCGCGGTGCGGGCCGTCATGCGCCGCCTGGAGGAGGCCGGCGCTCGACGCACTGCCTGGCCTGGGCCGGCGCCCGGGGGGCTGCCGGCACTCTCAGAAGAGGGCATCCGGGCGCGGGCAATGGCCGCCCTGCCCCGCGCACAGACCCGCCTCGGGGCCGCCATGCTGTTGCACCAGGCCGGCGGCGCGCTGCACGCGGAGACGGAGCGCATCGCATCGCTGCAGGAAAACAACCGGACGAAGGAAGCGCGCAAGCGGCTGCGTGCCCTGCTGGGGACCGTGCCGCTGGGACGGGCGCTGCTGGAGCCCCCGCGCGTGGCGCTGCTGGGCCCGCCGAACGCGGGCAAATCCACGCTGTTCAACGCGCTGCTGGAGCAGGAGCGCGTCATAGTCCACCACGAGCCTGGCACCACGCGTGACGTGGTGCGCGAGACGGTGTCGGTGCGCGGGGTGCCGTTCGAGCTGATGGACGCGGCGGGCATCGGGGAGGCAGCCGACGATCTGGAGGCGGAGGCCATGCGGCGCGCCCGCGCACTGGCGGCCGAGTGCGACATGGCACTGGTGGTCTTTGATGCGCGCAACGGTCCGCCGGCGGCTATCCTGCGCGAAGTCGCCTCCGTTCGGCGCGTGCTGGTGGCGAACAAAGCGGACCTTCTCGATGGGACGCCAGCCGGTGTCGCCGATGACCAGGCGGTAGTGCTCAGTGCCCTGGAGGGAACCGGCCTGGATGAACTCGAGGAAGCGCTGCTGGCGCCGTACGCCGCTGCCCTGCCCGCCTGCCGAGCGGGCGACGCCGTGGTGTTCGGCGATGAGCTGCGGGACGCGCTTCAGCACATGACGCACGCGCCTGGGACAAAGTGAGTCCGCGGCCACCCGGAAGCTTGCCCGCCTGTGGTGGGCGTGGCCCAGGGACCGGACCAGCCGGCGGAGACGGTCTGTGACGTGCCGTGCAGGGACGCGCTTCTGCGCGTCCGCGTGTGCTGCAGAAACTGGGTAGGTCCGGCGTCCCCGCCGGACCAGGCGCGGCGAGACGCCGCGCCTACCGAGCAGAGGCGGGGCGGCCACGCGGAAGCGTGGCCCTCCAGGGATCGGATCAGCCGGCGGACACGGTCCGTGACGTATCGTGGAGGGACGCGCCGGCCACGGCCGGTGAACTCCTGTCGCGTCTGCTTCCTGGCGCGGCCACGCGGAAGCGTGGCCCTCCAGGGACCGTCTCCGCCCACGGGCACGGTCCCTAACGTGCCGGTGGAGGGACGCGCTTCTGCGCGTCCGCTTTGCCTCCTGCTATGCGCGCTTGCGAAGGCAGTCAACCGGCGGGGGACAGAACGGCCACGGCCGAGGGCGGCCGTGCTACATTTTGGCGGGACGCGTTCGTCACGCACCATGGGTAGGTCCGGCGTCCCTCGGGCTTCGAAGCCTTGGCGCAGTAGGCTCGCCGGACCAGGCGCGGCGAGACGCCGCGCCTACCTAACGGAGGGGGACGGGTTCCGTGACGTGCCGTTGGAGGGACGCGCTTCTGCGCGTCCGCTTTGCCGTATCATCCCGCTGGAAACGGTCCGTGACGTGCCGTGGAGGGACGCGCTCGGTCACAGGCCCAGCCCGGTGAGCACGAGGTTCAGCAGCCCCCCCACCGAGAACGCGACCACCACCATTATGACGGCGGACTTGACCATGTCCGCCAGACCCAGCTCGCGGAACAGGACGATGAACGTGGCCGCGCAGGGGAAATACGCAGTCAGCACCACGCTCGCCACCACCAACTGCTTCAGACCAAGCCCCAGCGGCGCCAGCATCCCGACGGCCACGTCCTTGCGCAGGAAGCCGACCAGCAGCGCGCCGATGGCATCCGCCGGCAGTCCGAGCACCCGCGTGATCACCGGCCCGAACAGCCCGCTGAGGAAGCCGATGACCCCGAACGTGTAGAGCAGGTTGACCACGAACACGCCCAGCAGCACGTAGGGGATGGCCTCGCGCACGAAGCCCCTCAGCCGCATGTAGAGCTTCTTCACCAGGCTCTGCCAGTAGGGAAAGCGGTAGGGAGGGATGTCCACCAGTATCTCCGGCGTGGTGCCCCCGACGAACCGCTTCATGAACGCCCCCAGCCCGATCCACAGCAGGAACAGCGTGCCGAAGACCGGCGCGAATCCGACGACGCCGTATTCCCCCAGCAGCGCGGCCACCATGGCTAACTGAGCCATGCACGGCACGCAGATGGCCAGCAGCGTGGCGCCGATGAAGCGCTCCTTGCGCGTCTCCAGAACCCGCAGCCCCAGCGCGCCCGGCACGTTACAGCCCAGCCCCAGCATCATGGGCACCACGCTCAGCCCGTGCAGTCCCACCCGGTGCATCAGGTTATCGACCAGCACGCCCAGTCGAGGCAGGTATCCGCTGTCCTCCAGGATGCCCAGCACCAGGTAGAACGCGAACACGTAGGGCAGCACGGCCGCCAGCGGAATGTAGAGCCCCGTGCTCAGCAGCCCCAGCGACTCCCCCAGGCTGACCTGCCCCTCGACAAGCTCGCCCACCAGGATGTCGTGCAGGATGCCCTGCCCGCCAAGCAGCGCCGAGACTAACTCGACAACCGGCACCCACAGCGTCTCGAACAGCGGCTCGGCCACGTGCTGTATCAGGCTCTCGCCCACCAGACGGACTATCTCGAAGCTGGCCGCCAGCACCGCCAGGGCGAACAGCGGCCCGAGCACCGGATGCACCGTCGCGTGGCTCAGACGCTGGCCCAGCGTGGGATGGCGATGTTCGGCCTGCTGCACCTTCTCTACGATGTCGCCCACCACGCGCCAGCGGTCCTCGTCCTCGAACCGCAGGCTTCCCGGCCGCGCCTCCTTCAGCCGCTGCTGCAGTTCCCGCAGCCCTTCCCCGCTGATGGCGCACGTGGGCACCACGGGCACGCCGAGCAGCTCCTCCAGGCGGGATACGTCTATGCTGATGCCGTGCTCGAGCGCCTCGTCCCACATGTTGAGCGCCACAACCATCGGCACGCTGCGGCGAAGCAGTTGCACGGTCAGGTTCAGGTTGCGCTCCAGGTTCGTGGAGTCCACCACGTTGACCACCACGTCCCCGTCCTCCAGCATGTCCACCGCCACGCGTTCGGCCCGGCTGGTGGGCTCCAGGGAGTAGGTTCCGGGCACGTCAATGACCCGGGCGAACGCCCCGTCCAGCCGCATCATGCCCTCGCTGAAACTGACGGTGGTGCCGGGGTAGTTCGAGGCGATGACGTGGGCTCCGGTCAGGCGGCTGAACACGGCGCTCTTGCCCACGTTGGGGCTTCCCATCAGCAGCACGCGATGGCCTTCGTCCCCCGCGTCGCCCTGTGCACGGCGTTGCGCCATCCTCAGTCGCCCTCCACCCGCACCTGCACCCGCCGGGCGATGCCCCGCCCCATGGCCACCTGGCGGCCGTCAATCAGCACGGTGATCGGGCCGGCCAACAGCTGCGAACTCAACTTGCGCACGCGCTTGCCCGGCCGCAGCCCCATGGCGTCCAGCTTGCTCCTCATGCCGCGCCCGCCGCGCAGAGCCACCACCTCGGCCGTCTTTCCCGCCGGCAAGGCTGCCAGATCCGTCATCATACGTCCTGCTCCCTCCTCGCTCGCTTCTGGCGGCACTCCCGGCATATGCCCCGGATGCTCATCCGGTGATCCAGCGGCTGAAAGCCGTGCCGGCGGCAGATGCGCCGCTGCAACTGCTCGATGCGTTCGGCGCAGAACTCTATCACCCGGCCGCACTCGACGCAAACCATATGGTCGTGATGCGCGTGGCCGTATATCGCTTCGTAGTGGGCCCGGTCACCGTTGCCCTGCAGCACTTCACGGATCAGGCCCGCCTCCGCCAGCAGAGAGAGCGTGCGGTAGACTGTGGCCAGAGACACCTTCTCGCCGCGCTCCCGCAGGCAGTCGTAGAGCTGCTCGGCGTCGAAGTGCTCGTCGGCTTGCAGCGCCTCCCGCAGTACGGCCCGTCGCTGGACCGTGTCGCGCAGCCCTCTGCGTCGCAGATAGCCGCCGAGGGTCCAGAGTGCGGACTGCAGGTCGGCGTCGAGCTGCCGTGGCGGCGCGCATGTATCGTTATTGATACTCATTCTCAAATGTTATTCTACCCTTCCCCGCCATCGCCGTCAAGGAACCGAACGACCTCAACCATAACGACACCACGAGCACGACGAACGGCGACGACAACGACTGGAACAGGGATACACAGGATAGACAGGATGAGACATACAAGGTCGCATTGCTCGTCTACGGCAGGTCCCGTCTCCCTGCCCGGCCGTTATGCTGGCTATCCTGTCTATCATGTTGTGTCGTTCGTCGTGCTCGTGGTGTCGTCGTGGTCGCTCGTGGTCGGTCTTGGGCTAAAGCGCGGGCGCCGATTGCCGATAATAACAGTGAGAGTCCGTGTCCTTGCGTGCTGACTGGACCCGGCAGAGGAGGGGGAGAACGATGGAAGCGAACAGCGTAGGACCGGTCGGATATAACTCGTACACCAGTTCGCCGCCGCCCGCCGAGGAGGGCTCCGCCCAACCGACAGAGGGCGCGGAGGAGCAACAGGCGGTTGCCCCCGTCTCGGCCCCCGCCGAGGAGGGCGCCATCCAGCCGGAAACGGGCGAGGAACCGGAGCATGAAGGCGAGGAGGCCGGCGGGCGGGGGCGTGGAGTCATCCGCCTGCTCCAGGCCGGCCACTTCCGTGGCGTCGCCGACGTGGTGCTGCGGATACGTTTCCACGACGAGCTGGTCGCCTCCACGGCTGCAGACCGCGCGCAGGCAGCCGCCGACGAAGCGGAGAGCCTGACGCAGGCCGGCGACCAGGCGCTGGAGGAACTGCTCGCCACCGAAGGGGTGACCGAGGATCAGGTGGGCGCCGTCCAGCAACTGAAGGCCGACTTCGCACAGACCGTCACCGACCTTGTGGCGACCTTCCTGGCCGGCGACCAGAGCGATCTGGGTCAGTTCGCCGCAGAGGTCCGTTCGGCTTTCGAGGAGTTCCTCTCGGCCGTCCAGTCGGTCTTCCTGCACGGTGGTGAAGAGACGCCGCCGGCCATACCGGAGGCGTTGGAATCGCTCTCGGAGGCGGGCCTCGCCGCGCTGGCGCAGATGGAGGCCGCCGGTTCGGCCGTCGCCAACCTGCCGCCTCTCTCACCGCCCAGCGGCAACGGAGTGGCCTACGAGAAGTTCCTGGCGGTCTATCGTGAACTCTACGGCCTGGAGGCCGGCCCCGAGCAGCCCACCGAGCCCACCGACGTGACGGCCTGACGGGCGCAGCAGCCTCTGCCTTGCAGAGCCGTTTCCGTTCTCTCGGTCAAGCGATCCGAACTGCCAGCTTCACGCCCCAGAAGGTCTGTGGGATGAAGTAGCACGGCCGCCCTCGGCCGTGGTCCTTTCTTCAGCCCCAGCCGAGGGCGGCCTTTCGGCGGGCTCAAGGCCCTGCGACTCCGCTCAGGGCCTTGAG
>JAWOCH010000205.1:0-5057 GCA_046483865.1 Candidatus Brocadiia bacterium
GATCACGGCCGAGGGCGGCCGTGCCACATAGGCCAGGTCCCTTCTCGGGCAGCAACTCGGCAGTTCGGGTCGGTTCAGTCAGAGAATTGAATGACCCTGCGTCGGACCCCGATTCGCTTGACAGCGCGGCAGGTGCAAAGTAGGCTGTGATTCGTGACAAAAAGGCGGGGGCGTAGCTCAAACGGCCAGAGCATCGGACTGTCGATCCGAAGGTTGTGGGTTCGAGTCCCATCGCCCTCGCCATTCCCGCCTGCGGCGTACGTGCGGAGCCTAACCTCGGGTCTCCCGGCCCGGCCAGAGCAGACCGGCTCCGCAGTGGGGGCAGGTGTCCGCCCCGGGGGCTACCTCCTGGCGGCAGTTGGGGCAGTGATAGGCGTCGCGGCGGATGACGGGGGCTCGGTAGACGCCGGCGGACTCCTGGGTGCGGGCCGGTTGCGCGTGGGGCTCCTGTTGCTCGCCGTAAAGCAGGAAGCGCGCTGAAACCGGTAACACGCTCGCCAACCGTCGTGCCATCGCTTTTGTGAGAGGAACTTTCGCGTTCTTTACCCGCGAGATGGTACTCTCAGAGGCATTTATCCGGCGGGCGACCTCCGCCTGCGTAAGTGGCGCCTCCGCCAGGGCTTGCTTCACACGTCGCGCAGCTTCGGAGTCGGCCTCAGAAGAAACCATGGCGTAGGCCCAGGAAAAGCCTTGCTTTTGCCTTGGTAGTACAGTAGAATCTCAACACTCACACGCACATGTCGGAGGACGGTAGCAGAAGGCACGCGCTGTGTCAAGGCTTAGGGAACTGCTTCGGCCCCGCCTGGGGTGCGTCTGTTGCACCGGGGGATTTCGGGCTCACGTAGCGCCGGAGTGGTCAGGCGCGTCCGCTCTGTTTGCTGTCCACCACAGGGGGGTGCCTTCGTGCGGGCTGCAGCACTGTAGGTGCGAACGGTGCGGCGGTCCCCGGGCAGCCCCCTCTCTTCTTGTCCCTGCCGGGGTAACCCAGGTCGTTGGCGCACCGTGTTGACAGGGGCGGCGGGCGCCGCGATAATGGCCCGCAATCGGGCTCGCTCATCGGCGACACTCTTCGAGAGGACCTGACAGATGAGATGCGGTGCGTTGACGGTGGCCTGTGTGGCATGCGTTCTGCTTGCGGCGGGCTGTGCGTCTCTGCGTAACCCGGGGGAAGGCCCGATGGTGTTCAAGGCAACTGGTCATGCGGTGCCGGAGCGGGCCGACGCTGGCGGCCTCGTCGGGCCGGGCGTGGCCTATGTGGAGGCCACGGGGCATGGACTGCCGGCGCCCAGCGCCACGGGAGCGCTGCAGGAACGCATGACGGCGGTGGAGGCCGCCCGCTGCCGGGCACTGGCAGACCTGGCTGAGAAGATGGAGGGCCTGACCGTGCAGAGGGAGTCCCAGGTGGTCAACTTCCAGTTTGCCGGCGAGTCTGTCCAGAGCAGGACGCAGGCGGAGCTGCCTGGGGCGACTATGGTCGCCCAGGAGTTCGATGAGACGAGTGGGATGGCCCGCGTGACACTGCGGCTGCCGTTGGACGCAACGGGCAGGCCGGTCGAGGCCGCCCGCATGTTGCCCGCTGCCGAGAACGCCGAGGCGCGCCGGGCACGTTGCGAGCGCGCTGCCCGCGTCGAAGCGCTGGCCAACCTCCGGGAGCAGGTGGGACGGGTTCAGGTGGGCAAATACGTGCAGGTGAAGGACCTGGTGCTGGCGCGGCAGGAGGCATGGTCGGCCGTGGAGGGCATCCTGCGCGGCGTGGACTTCTCGGAGCCGCAGTGGCAGGGCGAAGCATGCACCGTACAGGCCGAGCTGAAGGTGAGTCGGGAAGAGCTTGAGCAGTTGGCGAAGTAGCCCGCAGAGGGAACGTCAGTCGGGCGCTCAGTTGACATTCTGTGCGAGGAGGGCACATGAGAACCGCATTGGCACTTGTCGTCGCTTGTTTGCTTGGGACGGCGCTGGCCGGTTGCCAGACCGCCGCCGTGCCGGGGGCTGAGGTCACGCCCGATGGGACCGTCATCTTCGCCGGACAGGGCAGCTCCGTGATCGTGAAGCCGGACGATCCACTGGCCGTGCTGGAGGCCAGGGCGGCGGCCAAGACGATGGCCCTGGCGGATCTGGTGGCGAAGGTCAAGGGCGCCATGGTGCACGGCAGTGTCGAGGTCGGCGACATGGTGTTCACCGGTCAGACGGCCGCCATGCACGCCGAGGGGATGGTCGCGCGCGCGTCGGTCTACTATGAGGCCGAGGAAGGGGAGCACGATGCGCGCATCGTGCGGGCCCTGGCTGTGCTGGAACTGCCGCGTCGGGAGTTGGAGCGCCTGCGCGAGTACGTCGAGTGACAGACTCCGCCCTGCCGTCGGCCCGAGGGGAAACCATGCCCGTCTTGAGGACCGTTCCGCCGCTATTGGGCTTGGCCCTGCTTGTCGCGTCGGTCGCTGCCCTTGCCGCCGACGAGCCGGAACCCGGGGTGCCACCCGCCCCGGCGACCAGGGCTTCGGCGGTCCAGGTGACCGGCGTGGCTCCGATGCCGCCCGGTCGGTCCGTGGAGCAAGCGCGGGCGGCGGCCATCGCGGCCGCCCGCAGGGAAGCCCTGCGTCGATGCTGCGTCATGGTGGAACAAACGACTTCACTCGACGGTCACCGTGTGCGTGAGCAGCGGACGCGCGAGCGCGAGCTGGGCTACGTCCGGGCGGTGGAGATAGTTGAAGAAGGTCTGGCGCAAGGGGAGGGCGGCGCTGCGTACCGTGTGGTCGCCCGTGTGACTGTCGGGCCCCTGTCGGCGTTCACAATCGCGGACGCACTTGCGCTTGCCCGTGTGGATCCCTGGCAGCCGGTGGCTCGCCTGGTGCCCGCCGGCGGCCGGTGGACGGAGGCCGCAGATGCGGCGCGCGATGAGCTGAAGGGCGCCTTGCGCCGCTGCGGGGTCGCCGTCACTGACGGGAAGGATGTGCCGGCGGTGGAGGTGCAACTGGAAGCGAGCGTGTCCCGCCAGGGAGAAAGCGGCGCGCTGGAAGTCTCATGGCAGGTCCAGGCGCCTGCCCCGGGCGGCGAGGGGGGAGCTGAGGACGCCGTGCGGTTCCGCGGGCGGTGGCGCTACGCGGGAGAGGATGCGCCCGGGAGCGATTGGTGGGACGGTATGGGCGTCGCCGTGGCGCAGGACGTGTTGCGTCTATGGGCGCTGCCGCGCTGGACGACGGTCAGGTTCACGGGGGTCGAGGGGCAGCGCGCCGTCGCTTTGGTGCGGGCTTTCCGCACCGCGGCCGGCCAGGTGCAGGCCGACGACGAGGCCGGGGAGGTCGTCGTTGAGGTACCTCTGACGGGCAACCCACTCGCAGCCGTACAGGCCGTGCTCGAACGGGAGCAGTTGCGCGACGAGCTGCAGTTGATGGAGGCGAAGCTGGGGGCAATCACCTATCGCTTGCGCGGGGCGGCAGGGGACTCAGACGAGGGCGGCAACCATGACGATCCACAGCAGCGAGGCGACCAGCCCCCCGACCGCGAAGCCCAGGCCGCGCAGCCGACCCTCTGAGCGCAGGATCCGCCACACCGACCAGCCCGCTGCGAGCAGCGCGCCCGCGGCGATGACAAGCGCCGCCACGGGCCCGACCAGCAGGCCCACCGGCGCGCCTGCTCCCACCATCAACACGTATTGCGCCGGTTCGTAGGGCCGACCAATCGGCGGCCAGGATGGGCCTTCCCGCGGGCCTGCCAGATCGTGTCCGCAGTTCTCGCAGAAGCTGTCCCCCTCGAAGACCGCACCCCCGCACACGGGGCAGTCGTACCGGACGGGGCGCTGTTTGGTGCGCTTTGCCGGCTTCTCTTGCGCAGGCTGCGGCGCCGGCTTCCGGGCAGGCACCGCGGGCTGCACGGCACGAGGGCCGCGCCGTGCGGGCGGTGCGGCGCGCTCCCCGGGCGGCAGGGCTTTGGGCGTGCTGCCGGTCAGCTCACCGGCGGGGGTGCCTCCCTCTGTCGTCTCGTCCGGGATCACCACGTCCAGCTCTTCGCCGCCGCGCGGGCCGGCGATGATAGCCTTGTCCACGTAGAGCGTCGGTCCCTGTGCGCTTTGCTGTTCCCGCCCGTCCAGGAACTCGCCGCAATGCCGGCACTTGACGGCTTTCTCCCGGATCGGTTCGCCGCAGAAGGGGCATTCCTTGCGTCCGACGGGCTTCAGGGTGTTCTTGTCGCAGTACGGGCAGTCCACGGCGTCAATCGGGACGATGCGGCCGCAGTGTCGGCAGAACTTGACCGGCTCGCGCTGTGGACTCATCCGTTTGGCTCCCTGGTGATCCGCCGGGTTCGCTCAGAAGCCCTGTTGCTCCATCTGCTCGACAGTCAGTTGGGAAGCCTCGTCCCCTTTGAGCAATCTGCGGACCCAGCGGCCAAGCATATCGCACTCCACGTTCACGCGCGCGCCGACGCGACACTCCGAGAGCGTAGTGCCGCTGAGGGTGTAGGGGATCAGGCTGACTTCGAACGCGCCGCGCTCCAGGGCCGCGATGGTCAGGCTGACCCCGTCCACGGCCACGCTGCCCTTCACGATCATGTTGTCGGTCAGCTCCGGCGATACGTCCACGGCCAGACGGGTTTCCCCCGGCAACTCACGCCTGCGGCGCACCGTTCCGACCCCGTCCACGTGTCCGCTGACGAAATGCCCGCTGAGCCGGTCGCCGACACGGAGCGCCGGTTCCAGGTTCACCGTGTCGCCGCGCCGCAGGTCGCCCAGTGTGGTCCGCCGCAGCGTTTCGGCTCCGACATCGAATCGGAGCCGCTCGTCGGCCGCCTCCGTGACGGTCAGGCAGACGCCGTGGACGCAGATGCTGTCGCCGGCGGCCGCCTCCCGCTCGACCGGGCCGGCTTCGATGGACAGCACCAGTGCACCCGAAGCGCTGTCTGCTGCGAGAACCCGTCCTGTGTGCTGTACGATGCCCGTAAACACTGCTGCATTCCCCCCGTTTGACGGAGTGATGATAGCACGCAGGCCGGCGGATTTCTAACCGCTCGGCTGATCGGAGTTGGCGACCAGCCGAAACCGGTCGCGTCACCGTTCAGCGGTCATGGCG
>JAWOCH010000188.1:0-3602 GCA_046483865.1 Candidatus Brocadiia bacterium
CGGGACCTGGCTCAGCCATGTCCGATCCAGCCCACTTATACCCGAAACTTGCCAACAGCCGTCCCGTCATGAATAATGCGGGCTAGGGGTCCGGCCGGAAACTGGGCTCGGCCGCGCCGCCGCCATTTCGGCGCAGGTCAAGGCGCGAGGCCGCAGGCGTGCCCCTGAGGCACTGCAAGGCCGAGCAACCCAGAGATGCGTCGCAAATGGCGCCGGCCCAAAGGGGTTGGGGCGTCGCGGGGCCAGATCCAGTTTCCGGCCGGACCCCTAGCCAGTATTCATGCGCTTGTTCGCCCGATCATTGCCTTCCGGGCTGTGGCGTCCGTTGCTATACACTACGTCTTGGTTCATAGGCGCACGGTGTCAGTCGTAGCGACTGAACCTCCTGGAATATGCTGTCCGTCTTCATGAAGAGAGCAGGACTGGTCACATCAAGGTTGAGAATGTACTCCCCCTCGGGCAATGCCTCAATGTCACTGCGGCATTTGTTCTCGTATTCTGTGGTAGCGGCGTCGAGCTTCTCCTCAAGCTGCATGCAGAGGCGTCGTACCGCCGGGATCTGCTCCCTTTGGAAAGAGATTATGTTACCGCAGACCCAGATGAAACCCGTCTTGCGCCGAAGCAGCCTGATCTGGTTAACTTTGCCGATGTCTGATTGAGGACCGTCAGCATCCTTGTGAGCGTAGACCTTGTCCCTTTGCTCTAGTAAGTGCCCATGAAGGGCCAAATGTGCTTCGGGGACGATCCCTTCATCAAGTTTGCCCACGCCCCTGTTGTTACGCCAAGCTCGTCCATAATTCGTTACAATGGTCGTAATGCACCGATCGTAGGCGGGATCGAACTCGTTCAAGTTCTGCTCTGTGATGACGTTACACGCAGCCACAACTCGGTGGAATCCCTCTCTTGCGTAGAGCATGAGCCAGAAGCGTTTTGTCTCATCCGATGGTTTCATGTGTCAGTTCTCGGGGCGAACTTGGTATTGTGCCCAACATCTCCCGTTGGCGGGCGCTCAGCGCCGTATGCATTGCATCATACTACCACCCGATGCCCGCGAGGTCAACGTTTTGAGGGCCCAGGATGGCGGGGAGGGTAGCCTCATCGGACGGCCGGCCGTGCTGCCATAGGGTATTCGTGGAAGATGCTATGGAGATCTGCGCAGTGCTGGAGATCAGATATGGGCCAAGCTCCCGGTGGGCGGAGTACGGTTTTCAATGGGTTCGCCAAGTTGATGCTGAACAAGGAGTCAGGCCCGACGAGGCAGCAGCTTTAGCTCCTCCGATGGATGCGGGAGTTCCTGGCGTTTGCGTGGGAACATGGGGGTACACGTTCGAGCAGACGCTCGGCCTGTTCCTGGCAAGGCTCGGAGGGCACATGCGCCTCCAACACAGACATGTTGAGCGGGCGGCGGGCATGGCAGTGGCAGTTCGAAACGGTTGCCTTCGGGGTCCGGTCGGTACGCGGTTGTTAACCCAGAGGGGGTTGTTCAACGGAGAGTAAGAGAGTTTTTCCGCGGATTCTCGGGCACCAAGAGCAACCCCCACGGGTGCGCTTCGCATGGCTCCGCGCCTTCGCTTCGCTCAGGGCTGCGAGCGCCGGGCGGCACTCTTCGCCGACCTTCGCCTCGTCGGCTCCGGTTGCGTTCGGACCCCGCAGACTCTCTGTCGAAATGGAGAGTACAGGCGGGCTGGCGGGAATGCGCTAAAGGGTTGCGCAGGGGCGAGATATACGAAAACCCCGAAAGCTCTCGCTCTCGGCGTCTTGCGTTATCAGGAAGGCACTCGGATGTCCGCTACAAAAGGGTTGGCTCCCCGAGGAGGACTCGAACCTCCAGCCTAGTTGAGGTTCAACATCGCGTTTCGCAGTAGAGGATGCAGCGGGGAGCAACCGGCTTCTGGAGTGCGGCGGCTTGCCACCGCTTTGCCGTTGCGGGGCTTGCCCCGCCATCTGCTACCCCCCGGCGGCAAGCCGCCGGGATCCAGAGCGGCGCCAAGGCGCCGCACTCCAAAGACATGTCCGCTCGTCGCGACGCCAACGGAACCCCACAGATCAATCTTGAAGGCGCACTAGCGGTTAACAGCCGATAGCGCACACGGGGTACCCCATTGAGTCGGTGGAGCAGCAGATGACGCGGTGGACTGCACCGTATGCCGATGGCGGGCAACGGCCGTAGCCGAGCAGCTCATGGCAGCAGCTTGGCTCTCTCGTCGGAGAGGGTCATCTGCGTTCCGTCGTCGGCACGCAGTATCAGGTCGCCGGTGCTGCTGAGGCCGATTATTGTGCCGCTGAGGGGGCGGCCGTCGGCGCGGAGGCGCACCGGCTCCCCCAGCAGACAGCTCAGGGTGCGCCAGCGGGCCAGGAGGCGTTCGGGCTGGGCCATGCGCAGGCGGCGATACCACGTGTCCAGCTCGCGCAGCAGGGCGCGGCAGACTGTCGTGCGGTCCTGCTCGCTGCCCTTCACCAGGCGCAGGCTGGTGGGCGGGGTGCCGAAGACCGCCGGCAGGTCCTCGCTGCCCTGGTTCACGTTCAGGCCGATGCCCAGCACATACGGGCCGGCCGCCTCGTCGCCGGGGACGTGCTCGACCAGTACGCCGCCTAACTTGCGCATCTTAAGCCGGCCGCCCTCATGCTCGGCAACGACCACGTCGTTGGGCCACTTGATGCGCGCCGGGACGCCGACCGCCTGGACGGCCTGCGCGGCCGCGACGGCGCCGAGAATGGCCAGCAGCTTCTGCTCGGCGGAGGGCAGGCCGAGCCGGAGGACGACGCTCATCAGGATGCCCATGCCCGGCGGGCAGTGCCAGGAGCCGGTGCGCCCCCGCCCGGCCGTCTGGTGCTCGGCGATCACGACGTAGCCGTCCGGCGCGCCATCCAGCAGGCGCTTCCGCGCCACCGACATGGCGCTGGGCACGGACTGGACCACCTCCCCCCGGCCGCCGATGAGCCGCGCTCCCTCCTCGGGCCCGAACACCCTCTCAGGGTCCAGCGCGGGCACTGTCACCCCCTGACCATCTTCAGTATGCCGTAGCAGAGCGGCCAGAGCGTGGCCACCGAGAAGAGGCCGGCCGCCAGGTCATCCGCCATGATGCCCCACCCGCCCGGCAGCCGCTCGAGCCGTCGGATGGGGAACGGCTTCGCCACGTCGAAGATGCGGAACGCCACCAGCACAGCCGCCGCCCCCTGCCAGGCCGGTCGCCACCAGAACAGCGCACAGGCCAGCCAGCAGCCGGCCAGCTCGTCCAGCACGAACTGCCCGGGGTCGTCCCCGTAGGCCGCCTCCGCCCGGTCGGCCACCAACAGGCCCAGCCCCAGCGCCGCAGCCGCCAGGAACAGGGCTATCGGCTGCGCGGCGAACCCGACCTGGCGGCGCAGCAGCCAATACAGCGCCGCAGCCGCAGCGGAGGCCCACGTGCCCGGCGCCAACGGCAGGTAACCGAGCCCGAACCCCGATGCGACGATCCTGGTCGGCAGGTCAGCTCGCGCCACGGTCGGACTCCTCCACAACGCGTGCGATGCAGTCGTAACCGACCGCGTCCACTATCTCCACGCGCGCGAACTCGCACGGGGGCGGCGCGGGCGCGTGCACGTAGATGAGCGGGTCAACG
>JAWOCH010000189.1:0-9129 GCA_046483865.1 Candidatus Brocadiia bacterium
CCTCCCAGGTGAAGCGGTTGGAGTCCGGCGAGCCCGCTCAGGAGCTTGAAGAAGCGACCTCGACGGGTTAGAATCGCACAATCAGCGCAGCCTCAATCTGAGCAGAGCACACGAACCAGGAGACTGTATGCCGACGATCAACCAGCTCATTCGCAAAGGCCGCAAGAAGAAATCCACCAAGAACAAGCGGCCCGACCTGGAGGAGTGCCCGCAGAAGCGGGGCGTCTGCCTCTACGTGGCCACGCGCACGCCGAAAAAGCCCAACTCCGCCCTCCGCAAGATCGCCCGCGTGCGGCTCAGCAACGGGCGTGAGGTCACCGCCTATATCCCGGGCGAGGGCCACAACCTGCAGGAGCACAACATCGTGCTGGTCCGCGGCGGGCGGGTGCGCGACCTGCCGGGCGTGCGTTACCACATCATCCGGGGCACGTTGGACGCCATGGGTGTGCCCGACCGTCGTCGCAGCCGGTCCAAGTACGGCACCAAGAAACCCTCCTGACCTCCGAGGCGGACGCCATGCGCAACATGAACCTGCAGTTCGACGATCCCTACCTGAAGCCGGACGCTCGCTTGAAGAGCAAACTGGTCACCAAGTTCATCAACTGCCTGATGGAGGACGGCAAGAAGAGCCTGGCGCAGCGCATCTTCTATGGCGCCATGGAAGTGGTGACCGAGAGGCTGGGCTCCGACGATCCGCTGGAGGCATTCGAGACGGCCCTGGGCAACGTGGCCCCCATCATCGAGGTGCGCTCCCGCCGCATCGGCGGCATGACATACCAGGTGCCCACAGAAGTGACCGACAAGCGGCGCATATCCCTGGCCATGCGCTGGATCATCGAGGCCGCCCGCAACAAGCGCGGACGACCGATGTACCTGAGGCTGGCCGACGAACTGAGCGACGCCTGCCACCGCCAGGGCACCGCCTACGAAAGGCGCGAAAACACCCACAAGATGGCCGAAGCCAACCGCGCCTTCGCCCACTTCGGCCGCCGCCGCTGAGAGCGACAGCGACCGAAAGACGGCATAACAGAATACACAGGATGACCAGGATAAGCAGATGAGACTCTGAGTTTCGTTGCTGGCTGCATCCTGACTATCCTGCCTATCTTGTTATGCCGTTGTTATTCTCCGTGTTCTCCGTGTCCTCCGTGCATCCGTGGTGAAGCATGGCGCTCGAAGACGTGCGCAACATCGGCATCGCCGCCCATATAGACGCCGGCAAGACCACGGTCACCGAACGCATCCTCTACTACACCGGCCGGCTGCACCGCCTGGGCAGCGTTGATGAGGGCACCGCCGCCATGGACTGGAAGCCCCAGGAACAGGAACGCGGCATCACGATCGTGTCCGCGGCCACCTCCTGCTACTGGAAGCTGCCCGAGGGGGACAACGCCGCCCCCCGCACCGACTCCCGCCAGATAAACATCATTGACACCCCCGGCCACGTGGACTTCACCATGGAGGTGGAACGCTGCCTGCGCGTGCTGGACGGCGTGGTGGTGGTCTTCTGCGGGGTGGGCGGCGTGCAGGCCCAGAGTGAGACTGTCTGGCACCAGGCCGACCGCTACAACGTGCCCCGCATCTGCTTCGTGAACAAGCTGGACCGCGTGGCCAGCGACTTCCTGCGCGTGGTGCAGGAGGTCCGCGAGCGCCTGGGCGCCAATCCCGTGCCCGTCCAACTGCCCCTCGGCGCGGCGGAGGACTTCGTCGGCGTCATAGACCTGATTCACGAACAGGCCGTCCGCTACGACCAGGAGACGCTGGGCGCGCGCTACGAGGTGGACGAAGTGCCGCCGGAGAGCCGCGAGATGGTGCAGACCTGGCGGGCGAACCTGGTCGAGTCGGTCTGTGAGGAGGTCGAATGGCTGGCCGACAAGTTCCTGGCCGAGGAGCCCATCGGCCCGGCCGAGCTGCGGCGGGGGCTGCGGGAGGCGTGCATCGCCGGGCGTCTGCAGCCCGTGTTCTGCGGCGCCGCACTGCGCAATCGGGGCATCCAGCAACTGCTGGACGCCATCTGTCACTACCTGCCCTCCCCCGCCGACATGCCCGCCGTGGTGGGAATACACCCGGAGACGCAGGAACCCGTCGAGCGCCACCCCGACCCGGAAGACCCCCTCAGCGCCATCGCCTTCAAGATACAGAGTGAGAAACACGGCGACCTGTTCTACACCCGCGTCTACAGCGGCGTTCTGAAGGACGGCTCCCGCCTCTACAACGCCAATCGTGACCAGATGGAGCACGTCACGCGCCTGTACCGCATGCACGCCAACGCCCGCGAACAACTGGAGCAGGCCGGCCCCGGCTCCATCGTGGCCATCGTCGGCCCCCGCCACACGGTCACCGGCGACACCCTCTGCGACAGGCGCAACCCGGTGCTCTACGAGCGGATGCAGTTCCCGGAGACGGTCATCTCGATGGCCATCGAGCCGAAGACCCAGGCCGAACGCAAGAAGCTGGACGCGGCACTCGAGGAGCTGGCCAGGGAGGACCCCACCTTCCGACAGACCGTTGACCAGCAGACCGGCCAACTACTCATAAGCGGCATGGGGGAGCTGCACCTGGATATCATCCGCGACCGGCTGGAGCGGGAGTTCAACGTCGAGGCCCGCATCGGCGAACCGCGCGTCTCCTACCGGGAGAGCCTCATCGAGCCGGTGACGGTGGAGGAAACGTTCGAAAGGGAGATCGAGGGGCGCGAGCAGTTCGCCCGCGTCACCATCCGGTTCGAGCCCATCGAAGGGGCCGGCCTGGAGTTCGAGAGCCAGGTGGACAAGGACGTGCTGCCGCATCACATGCAGCACGCCGTCGAGCAGACGCTGACCCAGAACGCCTCCGGGCCGCTCTACGGCTTCCCTCTCATTAATGTGAAGGCGACGCTCCTGGACGCCGAGCAGCGGCCGGGCAGCTCGACGGAGCTGTCGTTCGAGGCGGCCGCCTCCCGTGCCCAACGCCATGCTCTCGAGCAGGGCGGCTGCCGGCTCTACGAGCCCTACATGCGCCTGGAGGTCATCGCGCCCGAGGATCGCATCGGCGACGTCATCAGCTACATCAACAGCGCCGACGGCTCGATACAGGAACTGAAGAGCCGGGACAACCTGCGCCTGCTGCGGGCGGAGGCGCCGCTGGCCCGCCTGTTCGGGTTCGCCACCCGGCTGCGCTCCCTCACCGGCGGCCGGGGCACCTACACCATGGAACCGTGGGAATACCGACCGGCGCCCGAGGATGCGGTTGATTTCGCCTGAGCCGGCCCGTATGGTCCGGGCTTCGGCTTCCGGCCACTGGGGATTCTCCAATGACCCGCCAGACACATCGCGTAACCTTCCAGCCCGAGGGGCGGAACGTATTCGTCCTCGACGGAACGAAGCTCGTTGAAGCCGCCGGGCGGGCGGGCATCATCCTGAACCAGCCCTGCGGGGGCGAGGGCACCTGCGGCAAATGCCGCGTGCAGATCCTGCAGGAAGCCCCCGAACCCACCGCCGCCGGGCGTTCGCTGCTGGAGCAACAGCAACTGGACGCCGGCTGGCGGCTGGCCTGCCAGTTGACCGTGCACGATGACCTGATCGTGTCCATCCCGGAGGAGACGCGCTTCTTCGAACAGGTCGTACTGACCCGCGGCGAGGGGCGGCGCTACCCCTTTCAGCCCGGGGTGCGGAAGGCCTGCGTGCGCGTGCCGCCCTCATCCGTCCAGGACCAGCGCAGCGACCTGGACCGGCTCCAGGACGCCATCGGAGACGGCCCCCTGACGGCCGACCTGGACCTGGTGCGCGCGCTGCCCGGAATCCTCCAGAAGGCGGACGGCGAAGTGACGGCCATCGTCGAGGACGAAGTGCTCCGGGGCATCGAGCCGGGCGACACCACGGAGGCACTGTGGGGCGTGGCATTCGACATCGGCACCACCACCATCGTCGGTTCGCTCATCCCGCTGGCCGATGCCTCGCGTCGCTCCGTGGCCGCCGTCGCCGCGCGCACCAACCCGCAGGTGCACTTCGGAGACGACGTCGTCTCGCGCATCGGCTACGTCCAGAAACACGCCGACGGGCTGGAGCGGCTGCACAAACGCCTGCTGGCCTGCCTGAACGAGATGATCATCGAGTTGTGTGAGGCCGGGGGCGCCGAGCCGGAGTCCATCTGGGAGGTCACCGCCGCCGGCAATACCACTATGAGCCACATCTTCCTGGGCGTGGATCCGACGCCGATCGCCCAGGCGCCCTACGTGGCCGTGGTCCGCCAGGCGCTGGACGTGCGCGCCCGCGAGGTGGGCCTGCAGGTGGCCCGCGGGGCCGATCTCTACGTCCTGCCCAACATCGCCGGCTTCGTGGGCAGCGACACCGTGGCCATGGTGCTGGCCACCGGTATGCACCGCGACGAACGGGTGCGCCTGGGCATAGACATCGGCACGAACGGGGAGGTCGTCCTGGGCAACGGCGAACGACTGCTCGCCTGCTCGTGCGCCGCCGGCCCGGCGTTCGAAGGCGCCCGCATTCGCGACGGCATGAGGGCCGCCGACGGCGCCATCAGCAAGGTAGTCGTGAACGAGGAGATCGAAGTCGGTGTGATCGGCGGAGGACGGCCCAGCGGCATCTGCGGCAGCGGGCTCATTGACGCCGTGGCGCAGTTGCTGGACACCGGAGTGCTCGACCCCATGGGGCGCATACTGACGCCCGAGGAGGCGCCCGCCGACCTGCCCGAGCCCGTCCGGCAGGCGCTGGTCGAGTGCGACGACCAGCCGGCCGTCCGGCTCGTGCCCGCCTCCCGCAGCAAGACGGGCAGCGACATACTGCTGACCCAGCGGGACGTGCGGGAGGTGCAGCTCGCCAAGGCGGCCATACAGGCGGGCATCGCCGTGCTGGCGGGGGAGTACGGCATCGCGCCGGAAGACGTCGAGCAGGTGCTGCTGGCGGGTGGGTTCGGCAACTTCGTGCGTCGCTCGCAGGCCAGGCGCCTCGGCCTGCTGCCCGCCATCGGCAACGATCACATCGAGTTCGTGGGCAACGCCGCCTCGGCCGGCGCCAAGACCGTGCTCCTCTGCCGGGATGCGCGCGAGGAAGCCGAACAGATCAGCCGCAACACCGAATACATAGAACTCGCCAACCGCCCCGACTTCCAGCAACTATTCGCCGACGCGCTCATCTTCCCCGACGGCGACTGAACCACGACGACACAACGACCAACGACAGAACAGGGCGTACAGGACAGGCAGGATACAGCCTACAAGGGAAGTCAACCTTCACCTGTTCATCCTGTCTATCTTGTGTGTCCTGTCATCTGTAGTTGCCGTTCGTCGTGCTCGTAGTGTCGTTGTGGTTGATTCCCTCTCGGTGTTCGCGCGGTGGGTTTGGCCGTTCGCGGCCCCTCAGACGCGCATGATGTCTTCTAACTTCTTCTCCAGGACTTCGTCCACCTCGGCCTCGGCGGTGTCGGTCAGGTCCTGGACTTCTTCCTTGGCGCGGCGGCAGTCGTCCTCGCTGATGGCGGAGTCCTTCTCTTCCTTGTCCAGTTGCCGGTTGGCGTCGCGGCGGATGTTGCGGATGGCGACGCGGGCCTCCTCGGCCAGCGTCTTTATGCGGCCGGCCATCTGCTCGCGGCGCTCCTGGCTCAGCGGCGGGACGGCCAGGCGGATCACCTTGCCGTCGTTCTGGGGGTGGATGCCGATGTCGCTCTTCTGGATGGCCTTCTCGATGTCCTCCAGCGAGTTCGGATCGTAGGGCTTGATCACGATCAACTGGGGATCGGGCACGGCGATCTGGGACAGTTGCCGCAGGGGCGTGGGCGAGCCGTAGTAGTCCACCCGCACGTTCTCGACCAGCCCGGCGCTGGCGGTTCCGGTGCGGATGCCGCGCAGGTTCTCCTTGAACACCTCCACGGCTTTGTCCATCCGATCGTCGGCGTCAAGCAGTATGTCGTCAACCGGCATTGTCTTCGCTCCCGAACCGAGACATTCCATGAACTTCCGCCGTCCGGCGGGCGGTCTTGACCCCAGGCTTCGGCTTCGGCCCTCGTCGTCCTCAACGTATCTGGCGATACGCCTCCGGGGACTCGGGCCTCCAGCCTCGCCTGGACGCCAAGCCTGCCTCGCCGGTCACAACCAGCGTTTTGTTAACCGAAAAGCGACAAGGACCTCGTATGCTCTCTACGGATCAGCGTCTGTGTTGCCACCCGGCGAATCTTCATGGAATGGCCCGGCTATCAGCGTTCCCACTGGCTCACCGGCGGCCGCCCGGCGGATGTTGCCCGCCACCGAGTAGTTGAAGACCCGCACCGGCAGGCCCTGCTGCATGCACAGAGAGACTGCCGTCAGGTCCATCACGCCCAGTCGCTTCTGCAGCACCTGGCGATAGGTCAGCTCTTCGAACAACTGCGCGTCGGGATCGGTCTCCGGGTCGGCCGAGTAGACGCCGTCCACGCGGGTGGCCTTCAGCATGAGGTCCGCCCCCAGCTCTCCGGCGCGCAAAGCCGCCGCCGTATCGGTGGTCAGCAGCGGGTTCCCGGTGCCACCGGCCAGCACGACTACCGCCCCGGCCCGCAGATCGGCAATGGCGCGCTCCGGATCGAACTGGGGTACCATGCGGGGCACGGGGAAGGCGCCGTAGTGGGCCGCCGCCAACCCGGCGCATTCCAGCGCGTGGCGCAGCAGCAGGGCGTTGATGGCCGTGGCCAACATGCCCGCGTAGTCGGCCAGAAGGCGCCCGTGCCCCTCCGGGCAGAAGTGCGCCCCCCGCATGATGTTGCCCCCGCCGACCACTATCGCCATCTGGGGGCAGATGCGGCGGGCCTCGGCTACTTCACTGGCCACCCAGTCGAGCGCGTCCCGCCCGAACGGCTCCCCGTCCCGGCCGGCAAAGACAGCACCACTGAGCTTCAGCAGAACGCGCCTTGGCGCCGGTTCGGACTGCATTTGGGCCTTCCTCCGCCTGGGCTGGCCTCCTACCCGCCGACCTCCATGCGCACGAAGCGTCGCAACTCGATGTTCTCACCCAGCTTGGCGATGGCCTGCTTGAGGAACTCCTCGACCGTCAGGGAGTCGTCGCGGATGTAGGGCTGCCGCAGCAGGCAGTTCTCATCGTAGAACTTGCCCAGCTTGCCCTCGATGATCTGTTCCTGGATGTTCTCGGGCTTGTCCTCGTGCTGCTTGCGGTAGACCTCGCGCTCGGCCTCGACCGTCTCCTCGGGCAACTCATCCGGGATCAACGCCAGCGGGTTGGAGGCGGCCACCTGCATGGCCATCTCCTTGCCGAGCTGTTTGAACTCGTCGCTGCGGGCGACGAAATCGGTCTCGCAGGCCAGCTCCACCAGCACTCCCAGCCGCTCGTTGCTGTGGACGTAGCTGGCGATGATGCCCTCGCTGGTCTCGCGCCCGCGCTTCTTCTCGGCCTTCGCCAGGCCGCGTTCGCGCAGGATGGTGCGCGCCTGCTCCGCATCGCCCTCGGCCTCGACCAGGGCTCTCTTGCAGTCCATCAGCCCGGCGCCTGTGCGCTCGCGCAGTTCCTTCACTTGCTGGGCGGAGATGCTCATTCCTCGCTCCTGATGTCGTGGTAGTGCTTGCGTGGGGAATCGCCCTGGCGGAGGCGGATCAGTCCTCCTCGTCATCCTCAGCCGCCTCTGCCTCCGCCTCGACAGCTCCGGTCTCGTCGGCCGCTTCGCCACCTTCGTCCTCGGCGGGCTCCTCGGCGGCTTCCGGCTCTTCCGGCTCTTCTGCGGGCGGCTCCTCCATCTCCGGCTCAGCGGGCGGCTCCGTCTGCTCCACCTCAGCCTCCTCCTCTGCCGGCTCCTCGGTTGCCTCCGGCTCTTGCGCCTCCTCTGCGGGCGGCTCCTCCATCTCCGGTTCAGCGGGCGGCTCAGTCTGCTCCACCTCAGCCTCCTCCTCTGCCGGCTCCTCGGTTGCCTCCGGCTCTTGCGCCTCCTCTGCGGCCGGCTCCTCCGTTTCCGGCTCAGCGGGCGGCTCGGTCTGCTCCGCCTCTTCAGCCTGCTCCCCTGCCGGCTCCTCGGCTGCGGCTGGTTCCGTCTCCTGGGGTTCTTCGGCCTTCTCCTCGGCAGTTTCCGGTTCGGGCTCTTCCTCTGCGGCTTCCGCCTCCGCCGGGGGTTCGGCCGGTTCCGGTTGCTCGGCCTCTTCCTCGGCAGCCGGCGGCGATATCCCGCGCTGGCTCAGCCCGTTCAGGACGCCTTCCGACATCTGCTGGAGGTATATCTCGATCGCCGCGATGGAGTCGTCATTGCCCGCCACCACGACGTCCAGATCGTCAGGATCCCCATCGGTGTCTGTAAGGGCGATGATCGGTATCTCGAGCTTGACCGCTTCGCTGACAGCGATGTGCTCCCGTGCCGGGTCAACCACGACCAGCAGGCCGGGCAGCCGGTCCATCTCCCGCACGCCGCCCAGGTTGCGCAGGATCTTGCGCTTCTCGCGCCGCAGGCTGGAGACCATCTTCTTGCTGTAGAGGCCCATCTGGCCGGTCTCTTCCAGCTCCTCCAGCTCCTCCAGGCGCTCCAGCCGCTGCCGGATGGTCACATAGTTGGTCAGCAGTCCGCCGGGCCACCTTTCGGCCACGTAGGGCATGCCGCAGTGGTTGGCTTCCCGCCGAACCAGCCCGGCCGCCTGCTTCTTGGTGCCCACGAACAGGACGTAGCCGCCCCGGGCGGCCACCGCCTGGGCCAGCTTGCGCCCCACGATCAGCCCCCGCATCGTCTCGCGCAGGTCAATGATGTGGATCAGGTTGCGCCGCTTGAAGATGAAAGACTTCATCTTGGGATTCCAGCGGCTGGTGCGGTGGCCGAAGTGGAATCCCGCCTGGATCAGGTCGCGTATGTTGATCTCGTCCACGTCTCTCTCCCGCGTTGACATATGCCTCTTCCGTTAGAACAGAGCCGGCCGCCGCCCCCGCGCCACAGCGCGGGCATATTGGCGTACGCAGAGTGGCGCGCACAGGGAAGGCGGCTGAGAAAGCCAAAGGCAAGCATCTGCCGCTGGTTACAACGCTGCTCACTATAGCCCACGGCCCGCGCCCTGTCAAGCCAACCCACTGCTTCGCCGGGGTCATTCAAGAGTCGTCAGCAGCGCACGTTCCGCCGGCCCAGAACCCGCACAGTGTGTAGCCCAGCCGCCCTCGGCTGGGGGCAGAAGACGGATCACGG
>JAWOCH010000292.1:0-3855 GCA_046483865.1 Candidatus Brocadiia bacterium
GAACGTGCCGGCGGGGAGCGGCACCATGTCCGGCACGTCGCGCGGTGCGCCGGCTTCCTCCGCGGCGCCCGTGCGCTCCCCCTTGCGGCACAGCCAGAACGGCGCTTCGTCACTATCTGTGGGCACGTGGGCGCCTGCGGTCTCGGGCACGCTGCCCGTGGCCGGCGCGGGCAGGCCCACATCCCGGCAGACAACGCGCAGTCCGATGTTGTGTCCGCCGTCGAAGGCCGTGTCGCCGTGGGGCGATGCCGCCGCGCCCGGCGCCGTGGGATCGCCGGGATACTCCGGGCCGCCGCCCAGGAGCAGCGCCGTGTCGTGGGCTGCCGGATCGAACGAGTCGCCCCACGCCCAGACCGGCTCCCAGGCGTTGCCCAGCATGTCATGGATGCCCAGCGCGTTGGCAGGCCCCGAGCCGACCGGGCGGGTGGATGGCCCCCGACCAGCGGCCGCCGTCTCGGCGCCCTCGAACGCCGCCGACCACTCGGCCGGTGTCGGCAGCCGGTAGCCGTCGGCGGACCACCTGACGTAGAGCTTTGGCAGGGGAATCCCGCCGGTGCCGAACGGCGAGACCGGCTCGCCGCGCCAGTTCAGGTACACCGGATTCTCCAGGTGCCGCCGTTGCTCTTTGCGCCACTCGTAGCGGGTCGCCAGCTCCTCGAAGCGGAACACCTCCGTGAACTCGGGATCGGTGTAGTAGCAGGGCGCCTTGCCTTCGAGTTCGGACAGCGCGTTGCACCAGGCGGCCGCATCGTGCAGCGTGATGTTCGTGACCGGTTCGTCCTGGGAATGCGCGCGGCGTCCCAGCCGGCAACTGCCCACGTCGCCGTCCCTGCGGAAGTGGTAGCGCGGGCTGAGCACGTACGTGGGCATGTCGGCGAAGCGATAGATGCGCTTCCAGAGCCGATACGGTATCTCGGTCGTGCTCATGTGGAAGGGCGGCACCTGGTCCGTCCCGCCCGCCGGCGCTGTCTCGACCCATGAACTCACGTGCTCGGGCGGGTAGCTGACCGTGGCCTTCGCCTCGAAGCTGTACCATTTCGTGTGGCTGATCTGCTTCTCGGCGTAGTCCTTGGCCAGGTACCAACCGACGGCGCGCACGTCCGCGAACGCGTGCGGGCGGAACTCGGCCCCCTCCGGGCTGAACTCGATGTGGTGGGGCCCTCGCGGCCGATAGCGCGCCCAGCGCGTTTCGGTGGGGTTCAGCACGAAGGTCTTCGGCAGCCGGTCGGGCTCGATCAGGCCCGGGAACGATTCCTCCGAGATGTAGAACGCGTCGCCGTCCTGCACGACGAACCGAAACGCGTTGAACCCCTCCCAGTACCGGTGAAACATGCAGGTCAGCCGACTGCTGCCGTCCAGCGACACGTCGAACCGGTCGCCGCCGTTGATGAAATCGGCCTTCTTCCACAGGTGGAGCAGGAACTGCTTGTGCCAGCTCTGGGGGTTTCGTCCGTCCCCCATGCCCTTCAGCGGCATGTCGTCGGCGCGTCCGTCGGAGTATGGCCAGTGGTGGTCGGGGTTTATGCCGATCTCTGTGAACACCTGGTGGGCGCCCGGCTGTGCGTTCGCCACCTGCCAGGTGTATCCGCCGTAGAACCGGCCGCAGAAGGGCCTGGGATAGTTGCCGCTGTGCGGCCAGGGGGGCGCGCTGAGGGGCTGTTCGAGGCTGAAGCGGATGCAGGCCACGTAGTCGTCTTCCGTCTCGCCGTCCCCGTCCAGATCCAGCCCCTCCGGGTCGCCGTCCCGGCCCGTCTCGAAGTACTCCAGGGGTGCGCCTTCGAACGGCGCGGGGCGGGGATCGCCCGGGACGCTGGCATAGCGCTGCCGATAGCGGGCATAGCCGAAGTCGGAGTTGAACCGCCCCACGTCGTCGCCCCACACCACGATCCACGCGGGCCGGGTCTTCTCTGGGTCCGCCGCCCGGGCGTGCCCCGGGGGGAGCAGCGCCAGCAGACAGCACAGCACGGCTGCGCAGGTCCACAATCCCGTCGGCGTAGAGCCCCGGGCATTCTCTTCTGCCATGACGCACCTCCGCAACAACGCGGCGATCACGCGCCCAGGTCCGCCCCGAGCGCAACTCCGCAACCTACCCCAGCCGCCCACCCCCGTCAAGGCTCCAGGGCGCCGGCGCGACCGGCCTTGACCGCGTGCTGGAGCCCGGGCTGATCCGCCGCTTGGGCGTGCTTCGGGGGCTACCAGTAGCGTATCCGGCACTGGTGAGCCCAGAAGGGATAAACCGCATTCTCAAGTGTGTTGGCCTGGTGCCGCCACTCTGCGTCCCGCTCCGGGCGTGAAGCAGGATCACGGAAGGGCGCCGGAGCCGGTTCACTGCGCCAGGCGGAGGGTCATGCTGTAGCCTATGTAGAGCCAGCCGTTTTCGACTCGGTATAGGATGCGGTTGATGCCCTTCTGGAGGTGGACTTTGCGCCAGACTTCGTCCACCGTCCAGCCCTTCAGGCGCTTGGAGCTGATCCATACCGTGACGCCGTTGATCTTCAGGATGCCGCGGTCGTCGGTGCCGGCGGCTATCCACACGTCCATCGGCTCCTCGCAATACAGCTCCGTGTAGGCATACCAGATGCCGTATTCCTCGGCGTTCGGCGGCACCATCATCGGCTGGTGGCTTTGCACGAAACGCCACCGGATGGTCCGCCCGCCCTTGCCGATGTAGGTCGCGTCCAGGTCCACGATGCTGTCGGGCGGGAACTCCCGGTCTATGTTGACCCGGTTGGGATTGGGGAAGGGGCCGATGGTGTACCAGGAATCGAGGTAGATGTACCTGGCCGGCCGGCCGTCGGAGGCTATCCTGCGCGCGCCGACCTTGACGATGTCCGGGCTGAGCTGCGGGAAGTCGCCCTCGCCCTCGCCTTCGGAGAAGACCGGCTGCGCGCCTTCGTCCTCCTCCTCGGAGGTCAGGTCCCGGATGTCCTGGGCGGGCAGCCGGGCCAGTGCGCCTTCGCCGGCGTCGCCTTGTTGTTGCTCCTCTTCAGTGCCTTCCTGGGCCATCATTTCCATCATGCCGCTCATGTTGCTGAAGCGGCCGCTGACGTCCTCCATGGCCATCTCGCGGATCCGCAGCTCCAGCTCCGGCCGCTCCAGCGCCAGGGCGCTTTCGGCGACGGCCTGCGTGCCGAACTCCATCTTGGCGGCCGACTGGTTGGCCATCTCCAGCATCCGGTGGGCCAGGTTGACCATCGAGGTGGTCTCGCGCAACGCCTTGCCGACCTCCTCCTTGTGCTGCTCGAAGCGCTGTCCTGTGCGCACGGAGGCGCGCAGCAGGTCGGTGTCCAGGTCGGGCCGCACGGGGCGGACCAGGTCAATGTCCTGCCGCGCGTCGGCCAGCTCCACGTCGCGCACCATGGCCAGGTCCATCGCGCGGACTTCCTTCAGGGCCTCGGCGATGTGATCTTCGCTGCGGCGGGACTCGCCGTAGAGGTCCGCCAGGTCCGGCTCGGCCTCGGCGGCCGGTTGCTCCTCCGCGACGGCTTTCAGGAGTGCCTGCACCTCGGACGGCTGCTCGCTGTCCGCTTCCTGCTGCTCTGCCAGGGCGGACTCGCGACGGGTCACGGTCTGGCGCATGGCTTCGAGGGCCTCCCGCTGGGCTTCGACGGCGTTGCGCTGGGCCTCGATGGAGCGCTGGCGGACCCTGTCCCGTTCGGCGGTCGCAGCCTCCAGTTCCTCGCGGGCCTTCTGGGCCTCGGCTTCCTCGCGCTGCAGGCGGTCGCTGTTCCTCTTGACCTGTCTTTCGTCGCCTTTCTCCTTCGCCTTGTCCAGGCGCTCCTGCCACTCGGCGACCCGGCCCTGGCGCGTCTCCGCCGCCTCCCGGCGCCTCTCGGTCTGCTCGATCTGCTGGCG
>JAWOCH010000303.1:0-5738 GCA_046483865.1 Candidatus Brocadiia bacterium
TCCTCGGCCAGCTCCCGCAGTTGGGGCAGACTCAGCTCCCGAAGGTCCTCGGGGCTGTTGATGGAGTCGAGCAGCTCGCCCATGGCCTCGCGTGCTCCCTGGTGAAGGTTGGTCCGCCGCCTGCTCAGTGGGTGGCGACGCGTATCTGGCCGGCGAGTTCCTGCACGACGGCGTCGCGTGCTACCGGCAGCGTATCGGCTATCTCGCAGCCGGCCGCGTGCTTGTGGCCCCCGCCCCCGAAGGCCCGGGCCACCGCGCAGACGTCCACCTGCTCTCCGCTCCTCATGCTCACCTTGACGAAGTCACAGCCCGGCATCTCCTTCAGCAGGGCGGATGCCTGCACCCCCCGGATGGCGATCGGTATCTCAGCGAAGCCCTCCGTATCCACCGGAGCCAGCTTGGTCCGGTTGAACATCTCCTCGGTCACCTCCATGGTAGCCACAGCGCCCCGGCAATGGAACTGCAGCGTGCCCAGGGCCAGGTGCCGCAGTCGCACCTGGTCCGGCGACGGCGACATGAACAGCTTGCGGACCAGGGTATGTGGCCGGGCGCCCGCCTCCACGCACTGGGCGCACACACGGAATGCGCGGGGCGTGGTATCCTGGTGGGCAAACTGGCCGGTATCGCTGACGATCGCAGTGAAGATGCACTCGGCAATCTCGCCGGTCAGGGGCGTGCCTGCCACCTGCAGCAGGTGCCAGACCATCTCCCCGCACGAGCTGGCCGAGGGATCCACGCAGTTCAGGTCCCCGAACATCGTGTTGCTGTCGTGGTGGTCTATGTTGATCAGCCGGGTGTGGTCGGTCAGCTCCCCGGCCACCTCCCCAACGCGGGCCAGGTTCCCGCAGTCAATCACCACCAGGTTGTAGGCTTCGGGGATGCGGTCGGTGCCGGCGCAGTTGTGCTCCACGCCCGGAAGGAAGTCGAACATGGAGGGTGTGGGCGGCTGGAAGACCGGCAGGGCCTCGACGCCGGCGTGCTGCAGCGCGTGCCACAACGCCAGCGCACTGCCGATGCCGTCCCCGTCGAGCCGCTCGTGGGAGGTCACCAGCACGGGACTGCCCTCGGTCAGGGCCTCCCATATGGTCGTGTATGTTGTGGGGTCAGGCATGGATCGCTCCGGGACTACGCCGCCGGACGGAGGGGCCCACTGCACCACGACAAGCCCTTCGCATGGCCGGCTCGCAAGTGCGTCATTGTAACGCGGCGGGCTCAAGCGCGTCAACCGGCCGAAGGAGCGCGCAGCGCCTCCAGGCGGTCTTCGTCGTCGTCCTCCAGCTCGGCGAAAAAGCCGCTCAACTGCCGCCTGGAGACGGTGAAGCTGCCCACCGACGGGTCGCCGTCGCGCCCGTGCAGGTCGCTGCCCCCGGTGGCGAACAGGCCGAAGTGCCCGGCCGCCTTCTCTATGTAGAGCTGCCGGTTGCCCTGGCGGCCCGGACGGTAGACCTCCACCCCGTCCAGCCCCGTGCGCACGAGCGACTCGATCCAGCGGTCCACCGTGCGGATGCCCGGATGGGCCAGCACCGCCAGCCCGCCGGCCTCGTGGATGGCCTCGATACATCTGCCGGGACTGAACCGGTCCATCGGCACGTAGGCGTCCCCCCGGCTGCCCAGCCAGCGCCTGAACGCCTGGCGGCGGGAACTGACCACGCCATCCTGCACCAGCAGGTCCGCCAGCACGGGCCGGCCCACGTACGCGCCTTCGGTCTCCGGCTCCAGCTCGCGTTCGTTCACGTGGACGCCCGAGTTGCGCAACTGGCGCAGGATTTCCTGCAACTGCCGGTTCTTCAGCCTGCGTATCTCGCGGCAGACGGCCAGCAGATCCTCGCAGGCGGGATTCACGCCATAGCCCAACAGGTGGATTTCGTCGCCCTCGCCGGGCTGCGAGCTGAGTTCGACCCCGGGGATCAACTGCAGCTCTGCTCCGCCAACGGCCCGCGCCCCGTCGGCCAGGCCCGCCAGGGTGTTGTGGTCAGTGAGCGACAGGAAGGCAAGGCCCGCCTCACAAGCTTCCCGCACGACCTTCGCCGGCGACAGCAGTCCGTCGCTGGCGGTCGTGTGGATGTGCAGGTCGCCCGTGTCCATGCACTCTCCTGCTCTGTCAAAGCAGACGATGCCGCTCACGGCCAGGTCAGAAGCTGATCCGCCAATCGGCCAGTGCTTGCTCAACCTGCGGGATGTCAGCGCGCCCTGTCAAGTCCAGAACCCGGCCCTTGCAGATGACCACCCGGAACGGCTCCGGCCCGTCGGCCAGGGCCTCCACGGCGGCAGTGAGTTCCAGTTCCCCTCGCTCCGGGTCGGGCTCCACCCCTCGGCACGCGGCGAAGACCGACGGGGTGAAGCGATACAGGTTCATGCCGACCAGCACCCGCCCCTGGCGTGCATACCGGTCCGGGTCAGACGGCTTCTCCACGACGCCCACCAACCGGCCGTCTTCGGCGGCGTCCACGACGGCGAAGCCCTTCACGCGCTCCGGGTCGAAGTTGCCCAGCCGCACCAGCTCTTCCCGCGGAAACGCGCCGACGGCGCACCCGGGCGGCCGGGCCCGGGCGAGCTTCCTGAGCGTGTCGGGCTCGAACAGGTTGTCGCCGTTCACCAGCAGGAAGCTGTCCTGCCCGGCGAACTGCTCGGCGGCGAGAACAGCGTCAGCCGTGCCCTTCGGCTCCGGCTGGACGGCGCAGGTGACGCTCACGCCGGCCAGGCGGCTGATGCGCTCGGCGTTCTGCCGCATCAGCTCGGCCTCGGGGGCCACCACCAGGCAGATGTGACTAAGCCCGGCGCCGAGCAGGCTGTCCACCAGATAATCCAGAAACGGTCGGCCGTTCAGCGGGATGAGTGCCTTCAGCCCGCGACCGGCCAGTTCCGCCTCCCGCTCCGACAGGTTCACGCCCGGTTCGGCCTTCTGCATACGCGTGCCCAGGCCTCGGGCCAGGACAACGGCTTTGCCGAGCATGGCACGCTCGCTCCTTTCCATCCGTGGCAAGTAGAGCCCGGTAATCTACACGCAGGCGGCTGTCATCGCAACGGCGCGCCGCCTGTCCTCACCGCCTGGAGTACTTGCCAGGATAGGTCTTCCAGCGCCGGTGCAGCCACAGCCACTGCTCCGGCGTTTCGCGCACGGCCTCCTCCAGGTCGCGGGTCATGCGCTCGGTGATGCGACGCACCTCTGCGCGGGGGTCGGCGTCCGGACGGGGATGGATGACATCGTCCACGGCAACCTGGAAGTTGTCCTGCCTCCCCAGGCGCCGGGCCCGCACGAACGCCACCGGCGCGCCCGTGCGCACGGCCACCCGCGCGGCGGCCGTGGTGGTGCTGGCCGGACGGCCGAAGAAGTCCACGAAGATCCCGTGACGCCGGGCGTCCTGGTCAACCAGCAGGCCCACGTTCCGGCCCGACTCGACCAGCCGCACCATGTGGCGCAGGAACCCGTGTTTGCCCAGCACGTGCTGGCCGGTCCGCTCGCGCAGTCGGGCCACGTACCGATCCAGATACACGTTGTCGAACCCGCGCCGGATGGACCACACGGGATAGCCCAGACGTTGCGCCGCCGCGCCCAGTATCTCCCAGTGACCGTAGTGGCCGGTCACGAAGATGATGCCGGTCTTACGCGTTCTCCCGTCGAGCTGTGCGAACCCGCTGGTATGGACCAGACCGTTGCAGGAACGCCCCTCCAGGCGGCGCGCGAACTGCAGCGCGTCCAGCAGTGCCTCGCCCAGGTGGCAGTAGACCTCCCGCACCAGCCGGCGCGCCTGAGCGCGGTTCAGGCCGGGCATCGCCCGCACGATGTTTCGGACGGCATTCTGCTTCCGGGATCTGCGGTCCAGGACGTAGGCCAGGTGACCCGAGAGCCGCCCCACGGCGCGCCCGACATGCCACGGCAGGGCCACTGCCGCGGCGCAGATGTTGCGCGCCGCCGCATAGGCGAGCCAGTCCAGCGCCTTTCTCAGTTTCGCGGCGATCATCACCTTGGGCCCATCCGTCTCCTCGGCTGCGTCCCGAATGAGCTGGAGGTCATGTCCGACGGGCGCCTGAGCTTCCGAGCACCGAGCGCAGGAAACGCCCGGTATGGCTGCGTTCGCACGCGGCAATGTCTTCCGGCGTCCCGGCGGCCACCACCTGTCCTCCGTCCGGCCCGGGTTCCGGCCCTAAGTCTACCACATAGTCGGCGTACTTTATAACGTCCAGGTTGTGTTCCACCACGATTACGGTGTGGCCATCGTCCACCAGCGACTGGAAACAAGACAGCAGCTTGCGTATGTCATCGAAGTGCAGACCGACAGTCGGCTCGTCGAACAGGAACAGCAGGCGCTCCTCGCCGCCCTGCGCCATCTGGGAGGCCAGTTTCAGGCGCTGGGCCTCCCCGCCGGACAGCGTGGTGGCCGGCTGACCCAGCCGCAGGTAGCCCAGCCCCGTGCGCACCAGGTAGCGCAGCCGGCGCGTGACGGGCTGCTGGTCCTTGAAGAACCGCATCGCCTGGTCGACGGTCATCTGCAGCACGTCGTAAATCGAGCGCCCGCGGTATTTTACCTTCAGAATGTCGTCCTGGAACCGCCGCCCCTCGCACCGATCGCAGGTCACGTACACGTCCGCCAGGAACTGCATGTCCACCTTGATGGTGCCCGTGCCGCTGCACGTCTCGCAGCGTCCGCCGGGGGTGTTGAACGAGAACGTACCGGCGTCCAGGTTGCGGATGCGGGCGTCGCGCGTGCGGGCGAACAGCTTCCGGATGTAGCTGTAAGCCTTCACGTAGGTGATCGGATTGGAGCGGGGCGTGGTGCCTATCGAGGATTGGTCCACCAGAATGACATCGTCCACCAGCTCGTCGCCGCTCAGTTCGTCGTGCTCGCCGATGTGGTCCGGATAGCCGCCCGGCTTGCGCCGCCTGAGTGCCGGGTAGAGAGTGTCCTGTATCAGGGAACTCTTCCCGCTGCCGCTCACACCCGTCACGCAGATGAACAGGCCCAGCGGGAAGCGCACGCTGATGTCCTTCAGGTTGTGCTCGCGCGCGCCTTCCACGCAGATGGCCCGCCGCCCGGGCGCGCGGCGTTCCTCCGGCACGGGTATCCGCAGCTCGCCCCGCAGGTAGGCGCCCGTCACCGACTCCTCACAGTCCGGCAGGTCCTCGACCGGGCCGGAGTACACGAGCCGCCCTCCCCGCTCGCCGGCGCGCGGGCCCAGGTCTATGGCGTGGTCGGCGGCCTGGATGAGCTGGCGGTCGTGCTCCACCACCACCACCGTGTTGCCGCAGTCGCGCAACCGGCTCAGGATGCCGATCAGGCGGTCGGCATCGCGCGCGTGGAGGCCGACGCTCGGTTCGTCCAGGATGTAGAGCGTGTTGACCAGCGCCGAGCCCAGGCTGGTGGCCAGGTTGACCCGCTGCATCTCCCCGCCGCTCAGCGTTCGCGTCAGCCGGTCCAGGGTCACGTATTCCAGCCCGATCCGGCACAGGCAGTCCAGGCGGTTGCGTATCTCCCGCAGCAGCAGCTCGCTGACCTCCAGTTCATACTCTTCCAGTTCGATCTGCTCGCGGAAGAACTCCTCCGCCCGCTCGATGCTCATCGCGTTCACCTCGGCGATGTTGCGACCGGCCACGCGCACGGCCAGTGCCTCGGGGCAGAGGCGCGTGCCGCCGCAGGCCGGGCATGTCTCGTAGGTTCGGTAGCGGCTGAGCAGGACGCGCACGTGGAGCTTGTACTTCTTGCTCTCCAGCCAGTCGAAGAAGTCCAGCACGCCGTAGA
>JAWOCH010000358.1:0-9212 GCA_046483865.1 Candidatus Brocadiia bacterium
CTGTGCGGGTTCTGGGCCGGGGGAACGTGCGCTGCTGACGACTTTTGAATGACCCTGGCAGGCTCAGGCGGGCTGCCCGCTGCTCTCAGCTCGCAGCTCGACGCGGCACATGCGGGCGGCGGAGGCCAGGAGGGCCATCACGTAGGACAGGATCAACGCGCTGGCAAGGGTCACGATCAGGACGGCCACCAGGCCGATGAGACCTCCCCCGACCACGCGCAACGCGAGGCCGCCGCCGTAGGCCAGACTTGCATGGACGATGAACAACCGGCGCCCCCATACGGCGCGGCGCTGCAAGTCCCCGTAGTCCCGTTCGCGCGCTGCCGATGCGACCAGCCCGCACAACCCCCAGACAAACACCACTGCGGCCAGCAGACCGGGGGCGTGAAGCGTAAAGAGGGCCGTCTCGCTGCCGGTCAGCCGGAAGACGGTGATCCGGCAGAGACTCAGCACCAGACCCGCCGCCGCCGTCCGCCGGAGGACGCGTCCTTCCGGAGCGCGCAGCCGCAGGACGGCGACCAGCGCTACCACCCATCCCCCCACGTCCGGCAGCACGTGCAGCACGGGCACGCGTATGTGCAGGAAGAACGGAAAGGCCCACAGGGCTGTTGCGAACAGGGCCCCCAGGTTCTCGAGCCCGTGTTCGCCTGCGTTCTGTTCATCCGCTGGCTGCAGCATCTGTCTGGGTGTCCTCGTCAAAGGATGGCGGCTTTTGCGTCCGCGCCTGCCGCTTCGCGCGCTTCTCCTCGTACATGCGGGCATCGGCGTCCGCGAGCAGTTCGTCCAGCGTAGTCGGCCGCTTCGGGTCGTGGAGGGCCACCCCTACGCTGACGGACAGATCGTAGGGCCGGTCCGCCGTCTGGTTGTGTTTGCTGATCCTCTCGGCGATGCGCTTCCGCAGGTTTCTCCTGCTGTCGGGGGCGGCGTCCAGTGCGAGAACGGCGAACTCGTCCCCGCCGATGCGTGCCGTGATGTCGGATTCGCGGAACGCGCCGCGCAGCACATTGGCCGTGTCCTTCAGCGCGCGGTCGCCTTCGCTGTGGCCGAGTCCGTCGTTGATCTTCTTCAGGCCGTCAATGTCTATGAACAGCAGCAGCATGGGTTGGCCGGTGCGGCTGGCCACCTTCAACTGCTGGCTGGCCAGGTGGAAGAAGCCCCGCCGGTTGTGCAGGTCGGTCAGAGCGTCCACCAGGGACAGCACACGCAGCTCCTGGCGAAGCCGCACCTGCTCGGTGATGTCGCGCGCTATGACCGAGATGCCCACTACTGCGCCGGTTTCGTCCATCATGGGAGACATGGTCATCGAGACGTCCAGAACGCGTCCGGTACGGGTGCAGCAGCTCACTTCGTGGTGCTGTTTGCTCTCGCCGGCGCCGACCTCGTCCATCACCTCCCTGAAATCCTCCGCAGAGGCATCGGCCAGCAGGTCAGTCAGGGGCCGGCCGGCGATTTCTTCCTCCTCGTATCCGTAGATGCGCTCTGCACCGATGTTCCAGTCGGTGATGACCCCGCCAGGAGTGGTGCCGATGATGGCGTCGTCGGATGCCTCCACGATGGCTGCCAGGCGGGTGTAGGCGGCCTGTGCGCGCGTCTTCTCGGTGATGTCCTCGGCTACCTCCACTGTCCCCTGCACCGTGCCTTCGGCGTCGGTGACGGGGTAGCCCCGGATGCGCCAGTGCCGTCCGTCCCGGCTGGCCATCTTTCCTTCTGCAGGCATGCCCGTTGCCAGTGCATCCGCCACAGGGCAGCCCGGGCAGGGCTGATCTGTCCCCTGCCACAGTCGGTAGCAGTGGCGGCCGATGAGCTGTCCCGGCTGCATGTCAAGACGTTCCGCCGCCGCCCGGTTCGACCACAGCACCCGCATGTCGGCATCCTGGTAGACCACGACTTCTGACATGCTGTCCAGGATGGCTTCCTTCTCCCCCTCGGTCTTGCGCAGTGCCTCCCTGGTCCGCGCACGCTCGGTGACGTCGGCCACCATGCCGAGAAGGCCGCAGGGCAGGCCGTCATCTCCCTCGACCGGGATCCGGGTGACCTCCGTGACCACTGTGCCGTCGTCGCCGGACTTCTCCTGCACGGTGGTCTCCGGCAGTCCCTGGTCCAGCACGCGCAGGTCGGCGGCGCGATAGCGGTCGGCCACCTGTGAGGGATAGAGATCGTAATCGGTCTTGCCGACGATCTCGTGGGTTGGCTGGTCTACGGCACGGGCGAACTGTTCGTTGACCGACACGTAGACCAGGTCGGGGTCTTTGAAATAGATGCGCTGGGGGAGATTGCTGAGCAGGAGGTCCTTCTGACGCTCGGTGTAGTGCAGTCGGCGGGCGGTCGTCCGCTGGACGAAAGCGTAGACCAGGAATCCCCAGAGGATGCACTGGACAACGGCGAGGTAACCGCGGGAAGGCGCGATGAGGCGTGACAGAGCAGTGCCGGGCAGAGCGCGCCCCAAGCCGAGCAATGCGGTGATCACCACAAGCGCCAGCAGCAGGACCGCACAGTCAACCCGCAGGCCGCTGCGGCCCATGAGCAGCCAGTGCACCAGGGCAAGGGCCGCTGCCGTCAGCGCCAGCAGCTCAATGATGCCCGCGAAGTTCATGCCCGCTCCCCCTCAGAAGAACGGCCCAACACCAACCGGCCAGCAACACCGCGCTCCCCGCATAGCACACGTGCTCCACTATGCCGAGTTCCGGCGCGCTGAGAAGTGCCTTGATTATCCGGACTGTCCATCCGGCGAAAAGGCAATAGAAGGCCAGCAAAAGCAGACGCCAGTGCTGAAGTTGCTCCACACGGCGTCGACTCACGGCGATGAACACCGCCACGCTCAGCCCGCACAGGAAGATTATGAGTTCAGTTTGAAACGCCATCATTTGCCGAATGTCCGCCTGTATGTCATTGCGCAAAAGGGACTTGCGGCATGATCCGGTTACAGTCCCTCCCGGCTTCGGATCCGATGGGCTACTCATGCAACTACCGTACCTCCCACTTGCGGCAGTATCGGGCGATTGGGATAGCGTGCACTTGTCACGGCAACGGCAACGTGCTATAGTCCTTCTTTGAGCGGACTCACGTTTTGTGAGCCCGCACGGATTGGGACCACGCAGGGGGGCGTAGGGCCGGGCCGGTTGGGGGCTTACCGTAACTTCAGACCCATTGGGTGTTACCAATGAAGGAGTGGGGAAATGGGTAAAGTAGAAGACGCGTTGCGGGATTTGATCTACTACCATGGCAAGCGAGCTGCCAAGGAAGTGCTGGGTGAACTGCCTGACCAGGTGCGCGATGCACGCCGCACCTTGCGCGACGTTCAGAGCAGCGTCGAGGAGTTGACCGCGCAGGTAAGGGAGCTGAATGCCGCCCGCAAGCGGGATATGGCCGTCCCACCTGCCGAGGAAGAGCAGGTCGAGAGAGCCCGTTTCGACCGGCGGACCCTCAAAAGAGTCCGGCGCCGGTTCGATCTGACACAGGAGGAACTGGCCGAGCTGCTGGAAGTCTCGCCAGTGACCGTAACCTCCTGGGAGACAGGCAAGTCGCGCCCGCGCAAGTCAAACCTCGCCCAGATCATCACCCTCCGCTCGATGGAGCAGCGGGAGGTGGACGAGGCCCTGGGGCGGGAGCACCTGCCGCCGTCCATAAGCCCGGCGGAGGTCAAGCGCATCCGCCGCCAGCACGACCTGACCCAGCAGCAGATGGGCCAGTTGATCGGCGTGTCCACGGGCGCTGTCACCGCCTGGGAGACGGGCAAGACCGAGCCCACGCGCGAGAATCGGAAGGCCGTTCTGGAGTTGGCCGACATGCCGCGCGCCCAGGTGGACGTGCGGCTGGGACGCATGGCCGGCCAGGAGGGCGCAGAGGGAGCACCGCGAAGGGACCTGTCGCCGGACGACATACGCGACATCCGCCGGCAGGCCGACATGACACAGAAGCAGATGGCCGATAGGCTGGGAGTCTCGGCCAACACGATCTCCAACTGGGAGACCGGTCGGACCGAGCCACGGCGCTCCAGCGTGCAGAAGCTGGTCGCGATGCGTTAGCCCGGATGCGAGGACTCCGGCGTCCGGCGGCCATGCCGCCAGAGCCAGAGGGCGGCACCTACCATGGCTACGCCGCCTGCCAGCAGCACATACGGCCACAGCGCCGCGAACTGGGGCTGCTGTCCCGGGCGGGAGACGATCAGAGCTGCGCCACTCCAGCGGCGGCCGAACTCCTCCGGACTCACCCTCGACCACTTGGTGGGCGGTTCGGCGACGATGACCCGGCCGTCGGACCCCATGTATGCCACCACGAAATGGTCGCCGTCCACGTGAGCGATAGCCGGCGTTTCTGCAGTGATCTTCCGGAGGTCGCCGAGGCGGAGCTTCACGGCTCGGGCCTCGAGCCCGAGCTGCTGGGCGGCGTTCTGCAGGCCAGCCATAGACGCTCCCGACTCATCCATATCCGACAAGGCGGCAACCTGTCGGACGTTAGCTTCGACCCCCAAGCGCCTGGCGCAGAAGGTGAGACAAAGGGGTCCGCACAGATTCTCGATCTTCTGTGCTGCGCTGGGCAGGGAGCCATCCGACGGCGCCCCCGCTCCCCCCAGCAGAAGGGCGAGAACGCCTGTCAGAACCAGCCTTCGCCAGCAACTCATACAGGCCAAGCGACCTTTGTTGGATGCTTTCGGATCCAGCCCTTTGCTGTGCGGAACTCAGGTGCGGCACACGTGCCGTCGCCCATTGGCGACCTTTGCGGGGGGCCCGCCAGCCATGTCTTTGACGGAGCGGTTCGAAGACTCAGTCCACCGGAACGCTCTCCACGAATTCACGCATCGTCTCGGCCGCACAAAGCCTGTCTACTTCCTCCGGTTGTGCTCCTTCTCCGACGACGTACTCGATGCCCCGTACTGCGTCGGCAACCCGAGTGCCGGCGGGGAAGGCGACAATGAGATCGCCCGAGGCGATGGGCTCGTTGATCCGCATGTCCTCCGCTACGCCCTGGAAGATCTCGCCGGATGGCTCCCTGACCGTCTCCCATGATGCCAGCCGCCAGCCGATCTGGTCGTCCTGCTCGTACTGCATCTCAGCCTGCACTGCGTATGGGCTGGGCTCAATCGTGTGGTGGTACCTGACGATGGAGTAGTCCAGGTCTTCAGCGGCCCAGAAAACGTAGCGGTCAGGTTTCTGGGTAGAATCGTCCACGTACTCAAGCACCGCGCAACGATGACCGTTCCAGTCCTCCCAGCTCAACAGCGTCACCCCATCCGCTTCTGCCACGCCCAGAACCGGATGGAAAAGCCGATAGGCCACCCGCAGAGGCTGTATCTCAACCCGCGAGAGCACCTCTGAAATGCCGCCGACGCCTCCGTACACGGCCGTAGCGTTGTATTCGTATGCAATACCATCAACCAATGACTCAGACCGCTTCACGGCACTGAAACCACCCTCCGGCGCATTCCAGGCTACGCCTTGCTTGTCCCACCGGATGTCTGAGCCATTGATGGTTAGGGAGTATGATTCGCGCACGCTTCTGTCTTCCGCTGGCTGAGGTGCTTCGAGGGTTGTCCCCGCCGGCTTCATCTCCTCTGTCTCATAGAGCGAATTGTGCAGACCCTTCGGAAGCAGCACGTCGCCGGCCCAGGAGTACTTGAGCGAAACAACCTGCTGCTGCTGGGTCTGAACCAACTTGACGATCTCCTCCACACCGGGCTCCTCCGCCTGTGTTACGAGGACACTGGCGACGATACCCACTATCAGTACGGCCAATCGCAGCCTCTTAGTCTTTCGCATGGGACCAATCTCCCCATCTCGAAGCGAATCTCATTTCGAAGCATACCACCCTAATTCTCCTAACGGTGCAAACCACACGCCGTTGGCCCATCCGTGACCGCAAATGCAGACGGCCTGCTCGAGTGCGCTGGTCGGCCGAAGGCCGTGCTGTGAATGCCGTGAATCAATCGACGCACACCCGCTCGTAGTTCCAGTAGGAAGGCCCACTCGCGCTTGATTCGTATACGCCATGCCAAGGAGCGTCTGGCCTTCTGGGGCACGGGTCGTCCATCCTGGTCTTGAACCATTCGTAGATCAGGTCCTCAGTCCTGGCTGTCTGGCTGCCGTCGGCGCTCAACGTGTACATGATCCAGGCTTGCGCTTTGCTCCCGCCGACCGAGATTCCCTGGTAGACATCCTCGATACTACGCGAGAAGCGGTAGTAGTGGTGCTCCTCGCATTGCCTATGGCAAAGCGTTCCGCCGCGCAACGCCGCGGCATCGTGTCGAGACAGATACTTCGGGCGTTCCAGAACGATGCAAGACACAATGATGCTGAAAACACCGGCCAATGCGGTCAGCAACGCCCATCTCCTCATAGGCCCTCCTCTCTGGGCTAAGTCTCTAGTAGATACGGCCTTGTCTGAATGCCGTCTCTTGGTGCGTGTACGCGGCCGGAGCGCGGACTTCGGAAGCTGGCGCCTCGGCTATGTGCCCGCTGACGCGCAGACATATGGTCTGTTCGGGACCTGCGTCCGTCAACACGTCGAAGCAGACCTTCGCCTCCAAACGCCCCGGCTCAGCGCGTTTCAGGGTGATCTTGTAGGTCTTCGACGCAACCCGTGAATCAACCAGGCACACGGCGATGGCCGGGTCAGTTGCCCGTGCCGACGTAACTGTCAGGGGCCTCCCGTTCCGGGAGAAGACCTTCACCAACTTTCCGCCCTCCCGGCCGGCCCGGACCGTGCCGAACGCCAGGAAGGGCGGCAGCAAAGCGGCGTCGCTCTGGGCCAGCCCGCTGATAGGTACAGTTCGCCTCGCGGAGGCGCCCGAGTCGAATTCGGCCTGAACGGAAACACAGCCATTGACCGGGCCTGTCGCTATGTCAGTCGCCGGCTGCAACGTGAGCCGGAAAGATCCCTCCGGTTCGGCTTGCACGTGAGCGCTGATGCCCGACGGTGAATCAGCAACGTGTAGGTGGCGTACTGAGCCCTCGCCGAAGGGCACAAGGCGGCACGATCGCAAAACGCCGTCTCCGGCAACAAAACCACCGAACCGCACCTGTCTTGGGTACATGCGACACCACCTTCGGACGGCCCCCCGCGCCACCATTCTGACCCGTTGCGTGGAGTTCCTGCCGCCTGTGGCCCAACCCACCACAGTCTCCCTAAACTCGCTCCGCAGGTGGCTCCGCTTACGGCCGTAGAAAAGCCTTTGCGTATCTACGGTGACCGTGACATACCCGCTCTCTCCCGGGGCCAATGTAACAGAGGCCGGAGTGGTGACTGTGCAGGGGCAGCCGGTGCGGAACTCGGTCACCCGATAGGTCTCCGTCGTGCTTCGGTTCTCGAGTCTGAAACTCAAGTCCAGCTCCGCGGTCTCCAGCGTCTCCCCGAAATCCAGAGGGCTGTTAGTGCAGACAACCCCCTCCACCAGAGGGCTCAGCGTGTTAGACTGGAGGGTGGCCCCGTGTCGCAGAAGATTACATGTCCCCAGGCCGAGTATGGTCGCCAGGATCACGAGCAAGGTTATCCGAAGCAAGTTCACTATTATAGCCAATAAAGTGCACACTGAACGGTCAGCGTACACAACCGACGCCGCCAACCGGTACATACCGGTTCAAACACCCCGCTCTTACCAGCGCAGTATACCCGATCTGCCGCCGTGGTGCAAGAACAAACAAGGTTGCGCTTAACCGACAATCGCCGACCGCGTACGCCCCTCAGATCACCACCCTCACCGCGTGCTTCCCGTCAGCGAAGACCGGCAGCACGTTGCCCTCGATGGCCTGGCCGTCGCAGGTTATGCTCGTGGCGCCGGTGCAGCGGCCGGCCGTGTTGTCCAGCTCGATGTCGTAAGTAGCTCCCCGGAAGTTCCTTACCACGCGAGCCCGGGGGACGGAGGCCGTCAGGCACGGAGCGACCATCAGCCCTTCGTAGCTGCGCCGTGCGCCCAGGATCCACTCCACCAGAAGAACTGTGAACCAACCGGCCGTGCCGGTGCGCCAGGGCAGCCCCGCCTTGCCATAAACGTAGGGGACCATCGAGTAGGAGTTGGTGAACATGAACGGCTCGACGCCCGACTGGGGGATGGGGTTGTCGGGGTTGTCGGGGGCGACCTTCATGAAGGTCCGCCATGCCTGCTCCGCCCGGCCCAGCATGCAGTCGGCCACGCCTTTGAACCCGGCGGCGTGATTGTAGCAACCGCCGTTCTCGTTCCGACCGGGCATGGTGTTGGACATTGCGCCGACGCGAGGGTCGTACTCGGCGAAGGGTGGATAGCAGATGCGGTAGCCCACGTCCTCCTCAATCATCTCGTCCACGCTCTCCATGCACGCGTAGGCGCGTTCCTGAGGGGCGATGCCGGACAGCACGGCCCAGCTCTGTGGGTTGAGGAATATCTGCCCCTCCGCGTTGCCTTTTGACCCAATGCGGTAGCCATCGCCACAGATCGTGCGCACGTACCACCGCCCGTCCCAAGCCAGTTCGTTGAGCCGCTTGCTGAACTCCTCGTAGCGCTGGCGGGCCTCCTGCTCGACTCCGGTCTCACCGATCATGCCGGCCAGCTTCTCCACCTCCCGCAGCCCGTAGCAGAGCTGCTGGGTGACCATCACGCTTTCCCGCTCGCCTGATTCGGGCGTCGCCTCCAGCCCGTCGTTCCAGTCGGCGTGGTGCTGGTCGCACAGTCCGTGGGCGCCCAGGTCGGAGGACAGGAACCGCATCGCCCGCAGCATGTGGTCCCAGACGGTGCCCGTCTCGTCGCTCTCGAAGTAGGGCACCTCCCGCTCCAGCAGCGACAGGTCGCCGCTCTCTTTGATCATGCCGGGCACGGTCAGCATGATCCACGCCGGCTTGTCGGCATACTGCAGCCGGTTCAGGGGGCGGAAACTGTGCGGCACCTGCCCGTCGGCATACTGGCTGCCCAGGGCGCGCAGGAGGTTCTGTTCGGCAACGTCGTAGTTGACCATGCACAGCGCGTTGTCAATCTGCACGTTGTCGCGGAAGCCGCTCTTGTTGATCAGGTAGAGATAGAGCTGCTTCTTGGCGAAGCTGTTCATCAGCGAATCGTAGTGCGGGTTGCCGGTCTGGACGCGGAAGGCTTGCGCGCGCTCCGCCTCGACGGCCTGCTGCTCGTCGCACATGCGATCCAGCTCAGCCGGGCTCAGCTCCGCGCGCAGGTCACGCACTTCCTCCGGCGCGGCGGCCTGTCCGATCAGGAAATCCTCCCGCCCCGTGCCTCCCGGCGGTATGGTCAGGCG